>JANOXY010000124.1:0-11122 GCA_031418675.1 Pseudomonadota bacterium | reverse complement strand
TTCTACATGGGCGCGGCGGCGCTCTCACACATCTGCTCCCAGCTGATTGCGGCGGGCATGGACGACACCATGCCTGCCGCAGTGGTCGAGCGCGGTACAACGCCCGCCCAGCGCGTGGTCATCGGCACACTTAGTACGTTGCCCGAGGCCGTCGCCGCTGCGGATTGCAAGTCACCGCTCTTAATCATTGTGGGCGCGGTTGTTGGCTTGCGTGAGCGCTTGCAGTGGTTTGAACAAGTCTTAAGTCTTAAGTCTTAAGTCTTAGGATCGAACTTCAGCGACACGGAGTTGATGCAATAACGCTTATTCGTGGGGCGCGGGCCATCGTCGAAAACATGCCCGAGATGGGCCTCACAGGCCGCACACACCACTTCGGTGCGGATCATGCCGTGGCTCGCATCGGTGCGCAGCAGCAGACGACCCTCATCAACCCCCTGCCAGAAACTCGGCCAACCCGACCCGGAATCGAATTTATGCTCGGAGCTGAAAAGTTCGGCATCACAGCATATGCAGCGATAGATACCGTCATCTTTGAGGTTGTAGTAGCGCCCACTAAAGGGTGCTTCGGTGCCTTGAAGGCGACATACTGCAAAGGCCTCCGGCGACAGAGACTGGCGCCATTGCTCTTCGGTCTTGGTGGTTTTGCTCATGGTGATCTCATCCTGCTGAATGTTGGCACTGGCGACTCGCGTGCGGCGAACCAGCCACGCGTAACGGTGCCGCCAGCCGTTCCCGGCCCTCGGCAATATGGCTATGATAAGACCGATTGCGGCGCGAAAAAATAAAGATTCGGTCGCGCCTGCCGCCAATGGGATTTGCGCCGACAATCCGCCGTACAGAACCGATAGTCAGGAGAATTCATGTGAGGGTCGCACTTCTTGAAGATGATCGGGATCAAGCAGCTTTATTCATCGAATGGTTGAAGGCAGCCGGCCACACCTGTGAGCATTTTGACAGCGGGAAAGTGTTCGTCCGCAACATCAAACATGACAGCTACGATGCCCTCATCCTCGACTGGATGGTACCGGATATGGATGGCTTCGAAGTGTTGGGATGGGTACGGGAAAATTTCGATTGGCCGATCCCTGTGCTGTTCGTGACCGCCAAGGATGACGAAGACGACATCGTACGGGCGCTCGAAGAAGGGGCGGATGACTACGTCGTGAAACCGGCCAAACAGCGGGAACTCATCGCCCGCATTACGGCGGTCGTGCGTCGCGCAGCAAGCGTCGACGAAGCGCTGACGACCATCGAACAGGATCCTTTTCTGATCGATCTCAGCAATCACCAGATTCAGCGTGCTGGCGAACGTATCGAAGTCACCCAGAAGGAATATGAACTGATCGTATTCCTGTTCCGCAATATCGGCCGCGTACTGTCACGGGCTCACATACTCGAGAGTGTGTGGGGTCGTAACCCCGACATCAATACACGCACCGTTGACACCCATGTCAGCCGCATTCGTTCGAAGTTGTCGCTGGCCCCCGATACGGGCTGGAAGCTTTCCTCGATTTACCAGCACGGCTATCGCTTGGAAAAAACCATCGTCAACTGAATGGAACCTTCCTCCCGCTGAGCGCAGCGGTAGTGGATTGCACGGCTGTTATCGAGCAAAAAGAGGCTCGTTGTTGGGCCGGGGTTTGGGGAGGGGGATCGGGCGTCCACCGAGCACGTCAAAGGAAATCCTAGCGAGGTTTTTGTACGACCTCAGGATGCGAGCCTAAGGCCCCCTTGCGGGCGGTGCCGAGACGTCAGTCACACATAACGCTGTTCGATAACATGAGCGCAAGCGCGGGCTCAGGTTTATGGGCGTTCCCGCGCAGCAGCTTCAGCCTCGGCTTTCGACCACAACCATGCCGCGCCCCGCACACCACTGCTGTCGCCGTGCTGGGCGATGACCACATTGCTCGGGAACGATGGCCCGAAGATATAGGGTGGCAATATCGATGTCACTTGAGCAGCGATGTTCGGCAGGTTGGACAAGCCCCCACCCAGCACCACCACCTGGGGATCGAATACGTTGATGATCGTTCCCAGGGCAAACGCGAGTTGTTCGACATGCTGGGCCAGGGCGGTGCGCGCCTGGGTTTCGCCGCCTGCCGCGGCCGCTGCGATCTGTTCGACGTTGTCACATCGGCTGGGACCGCATTCGTTATAGGTAAGGACCAGGCCCGGCCCCGACAGGAAGGTCTCGATGCAGTCCTCGCGACCACAATAGCAGGCGCGCATCGGGCGCGTCGCGCGGCGCCAGGGTGCCGGATTATGGCCCCATTCCCCGGCGATCCCATTGGCTCCACGAATGGGCGCACCGTGCAGATACAAGCCGCCACCGCAGCCGGTGCCGATGATGACACCGAAGACGCTCTCGGCACCGGCCGCCGCACCGTCGGCGGCTTCGGATACAACAAAACAGTTGGCGTCATTTTCGAGTCGCACGGGGCGCGCGAGCCGGGCTGCAAGGTCGCCGGCTAAAGGCTGACCAATCAGACAGACGGTATTGGCGTTTTTGACCAGACCGTTTGCGGGCGAAGACGCACCAGGTATCGCGACGCCTACCGTGCCATGGGTACCCAGGGCGCGCTCGGCATCGTTGACCAAAGCTGCGATAGCAGCGCAAATAGCGCCATAGTCGTCGCGCGGCGTTGCTACACGGTGGCGCAGTACGATGCGGTCCTCACTGTCGAGCACCGCCACCTCGATCTTCGTTCCCCCTAGATCGACCCCAATGCGTATGCTCATGTCCTTCGCCCTCGACGCTTTGGCACCCTCGCCATGCTACTGTAGAATTCCGCGCGCCGAGCGTATCCAACACCGTAAGTAGAGCCGCATCATGATTTCAGAAGCCGGTTACCAACGTCATCGAACCGTGCCGGTTCAAGTCGGTGACATCACCGTTGGCGGCGACGCGCCGGTGGTCGTGCAATCGATGACCAATACCGACACAGCCGATGCGCTCAGCACGGCCAAACAAGTGCAGGCGCTGGCTGCCGCCGGCTCCGAAGTCGTGCGCATCACCGTTGATACGGAGAATGCAGCTCGACAAGTTGGCCGCATTCGTGGGCTGCTCGACGCTATGGGGTGCCGCGTACCGCTGGTCGGGGACTTCCATTACAACGGTCACTTGCTGCTGACCAAATATCCGGACTGCGCCGAAGCGCTGGCCAAATACCGTATCAATCCGGGGAACGTCGGCTTTGGCCGCAAGAAGGACAACCAGTTTGCGACCATGATCGAGGTCGCCATCGCGCGCAACAAACCGGTACGGATCGGCGTCAACTGGGGCAGTCTCGACCCGTCGCTGGTCGCACAGATGATGGATCAAAACGCCAAGCTGGCGGTGCCGCGTGACGTCAAAGCGGTAACACGCGAAGCATTAATCGTGTCTGCATTGAACAGCGCGACCAAGGCCGAGGAAATCGGCTTGCCGCGCAATCGCATCATCCTCTCGTGCAAGGTCAGCGACGTACAGGATCTGATCGCGGTCTACACAGAGCTGGCATCGCGCTGCAACTACGCTTTACATCTTGGTTTGACCGAAGCAGGTATGGGCTCCAAGGGCATGGTGGCGTCATCTGCAGCGATGGGGATTCTGTTGCAAAGAGGCATTGGCGACACCATTCGTGTCTCACTAACACCGGAACCGGGGGGTGACCGCACCAAGGAAGTGATCGTAGCGCAGGAGCTGCTGCAGACCATGGGCATGCGCTCGTTTACGCCGCTGGTCACTGCCTGTCCCGGATGCGGGCGCACGACCAGTACCGTATTCCAGGAGCTCGCTGGCGATATCCAGGCCTATGTACGCACTCAGATGCCGGCCTGGAGCAAACAATATCCAGGCGTGGAGTCGATGACCCTGGCGGTCATGGGCTGCGTCGTGAACGGACCCGGCGAAAGTAAGCATGCCGATGTAGGCATTAGCCTGCCGGGTACGGGCGAAGCACCGGCGGCTCCCGTGTTCGTCGACGGCGAAAAATTCACTACCTTGCGTGGTGATAATATCGCCGGTGACTTCAAAGCCTTGCTCGATAACTACATCCAAAATCGTTATGGGCGCGGTACACAAAGTGCCGCTACGGAAGATTCGTCGGTGGCATGAGCCAGCGCCCGGGCGATCAGCACCGCCTTGAGCGGTAATGTCATCGTACGCCCCGTACCCACTGCGCATTTTGGCATCCTCTGCTGTGCAATGATTTCAGGCTTGCTGGCGATATTGCGGGCCTTCGCTGGCATCTGCATCTTCCGACTCGCACCACAGGACATCCCGCGTTCTAGTGCACTGCTGGCGGTGACCACGTTTGGAAATGTGGCGCTTTCGGTGGTTATCTACGGCCTCGAGTCGCCGCTCGGCGATGCGTTGTTGAAAGCCTTGCTCGAAACCGCGGTACTGTTTGCCACAACCTTTGTGTTGCTGTTTCTGCTGTCGTACGGGCGCCGTCTGATGCAGACTCTGACCGCCCTGATGGGCACTGGCGCGATTCTTGGCGGCGTGGCATTGCTGACCATGCTTCTGGCACCGGTGCTACCTCCGGAACTCGGCCTGGCGATATTGCGCGTGAACTTCCTGCTCAACCTGCTCGTCATCGCGCACATTCTGCGACACGCAGTAAGTACTTGGTTTCCGATCGGACTGTTGCTCGCGTTTGGATACGCGATATTGGTTAACAAGTCGTTCACGATCATCAATGCGATGCTCGGCACTACGCCGATCTAGGATACGGGCGACCCCATGCACGTACACATACTTGGCATTGGCGGCACGTTCATGGCCGGCCTTGCGCGTCTCGCCGTCGAGCTTGGGCACCGGGTGACGGGAGCCGACGCCAACCTGTATCCGCCCATGAGCGACCAGCTCGAAGCTTTAGGCGTTATGGTGACCAACGGCTACGACGCCCGCGCACTGACACCCGCGCCGGACATCGTGATCATCGGCAATGCGCTTACACGCGGCAATTCCAGCGTCGAATACGTGCTCAGTAAAAATCTACGCTATACCTCGGGCCCAGCCTGGCTGCATGACCAAATCCTGCGCCATCGACATGTGATCGCGGTGGCAGGCACCCACGGCAAGACGACCGTATCTAGCCTGGTTGCCTGGATGCTCGAACGCGGTGGACTTGAACCCGGCTTCTTGATTGGTGGCGTGGTCGAAAATTTCGGCGTTTCCGCACGTCTTGGCAAAGGACCATTATTTGTCGTCGAAGCCGACGAGTACGACACCGCGTTTTTCGACAAACGCTCGAAGTTCATGCACTACGCGCCGCGCACACTGATCATCAATAATCTGGAATTCGATCACGCCGACATTTTCCCTGATATCGGCGCTATAGCGCGGCAGTTTCATCATTTGATTCGAACCTTGCCGCGCGAAGCCCTGATCGTATATCCCACACCCGACGCGACCATTGATGCAGTGCTTGCGATGGGGCAATGGTCGCGTACTCAGCATTTCGGAACGACCGCGCCCTGCGACTGGCGCTATGCCTGGGCTAGCGATGATCAATCGATCCGCATTACGGCGCCCGATGGTAGCGAGAGTTGCGGCGCCACCCCCCTGCTCGGCGCCCACAATGCACACAACGTAGCTGGCGCGGTTGCGGCCGTGGCGGACGTCGGACTAACGCCGGCACGCGCGCTGGCGGCGCTGCCGACGTTCACCAATGTCAAAAGACGACTGGAATTACGCGGGTGCGCCGCCGGAGTGCAGGTGTTCGATGATTTTGCCCACCACCCTACCGCTATCGCGGCAACCATTGCAGCGCTGCGACCGCGAGTCACGCCACCGGGTCGCATCATTGCAGTCAGCGAAATGCGCTCTAATACCATGCGCCTGGGTGTCCACGAACACAGCTTGGCCGGCGCCTTTGCCGCTGCGGAGCAGACCGCGATTCTGGTTCCAACCGCACTTTCCTGGGACATCGCCGCCGCGCTGCGTGCGCTGCCCGGTCATGAACTTTTTACTGATAGCGCGACACTCGTGGCGACCGTTGCCAAGTGGGCACGGGCAGGAGATGCCATACTCGTCATGAGCAATGGCGCGTTCGACAATGTGCACACGCGGCTGTTGAGTGCGCTAGGGCAACATCCATGAATGACACTTCCAGCACCACGGCCGATACACCTTTGTTTCCCTTACAAACGGTGTTGTTCCCCGGTTCCTTGTTGCCATTGCGGATCTTTGAAGCGCGCTATCTGGACATGATCAGCGCCTCGCTGCGCTCGACTAGTCCATTTGGCATAGTACCGATACGCATCGGCCACGAAGTGGGCGCGACCCCAGACTTCTTTCCCTTCGGGACCTTGGCCGTTGTCGAATCGTTCGACCAAGGCAGCGACGGGCTGCTGCATGTACGCGTGCTGGGCACGAACCGATTTCGGGTAGAAAGTCACCAAGTACAGCCTGACTCGTTGCTGGTTGCTAACATCACCGTCGTAGACCAGGCCACACAACAGGCCATTCCTGCCGATCTCATCTACCTGAAGGCGCTGCTCACCGATATCTTCGCAGCCAACGCTGAGCAGATCCCCTACCGCAATTGGCAAATGGACGACGCCTTATGGGTCGCCTATCGCCTGGCGGAGATCCTGCCTCTCGCGGCCGCGACCAAAGTGGCGATACTACAAGCCGACAGCGGACTCGCAGCCTTGTCTCGTCTCGCAGCAGGGATGCAAGTGCCATCCGGTGCGCCACCACGTGGCACCCATTAAGCGACGCATGCGCCGCCAGATGTTGATGCGACAGGCATTCTGTGCGATTTTTACCCCCACGCTGACTCACCCTACGCATCACTGCGTTTAATGACAAAAATAATCTTCTCGCGTGCGCTGGCCACCGCCTCGCCCGTGATGTCGTTCGTGCTGGCGATAGCCGTGCTGATTGCGTGGAACGGATCCGCACGCGCTGCAATCCTCGAAAAGCGCTCCGACGACTACAAATGGCGATTGTGTCCACCGAGTACCGCGGTTCCCACCGCTCCGGCCTACGATCAGTTGGTCACCGATATCGAAAGCACCGAAGTCCGCGCCGACGCCGTTCGGGTGCTGCAAGACGGCCTGAGCCAATTCTCCGGCGATGTGGAAATCAAACGTGGCACCCAGGCCCTGAGTGCGGATGTCATCACCTATGACCGCCAACACGACATATTCTCCGCCGAAGGTCGCGCGCACCTGTGGGATGACAATATGGTTTGGGCGGGTGCCGAAGCGTTGTACGACATGGGTAATCGCGTCGCCACGCTGCGCGACGGCGACTACTGGGTTCATGGTGGCCACGGCCGCGGTCATGCACGCCACATGCGTAACGATATGGAGTCCAAAATCACCACCTTGAAGGGTGTTGACTACTCCACTTGTCCACTGTCGGACGAAGTCTGGCGAGTGTCCGCAAGCCGCATCCGTCTCGATCACGAATCCGAACGGGGCTCCGCCCGCAACGCCATATTGCGGGTCTACGACATCCCGATATTTTATTTTCCCTATGTGAGTTTTCCGATTAGCGACAAGCGTAAATCCGGGTTTTTGTCCCCTACCTTTGGCAACACCAATCAATCCGGGTTTAATCTGCAGTTGCCCTACTACTGGGACATTGCACCGAACCAAGATGCCACCATTACCCCGCGCGTCCTGACCGACCGCGGTGCGATGCTGAACGCGCAATATCGGCACATGAGTGAACAGTCTGAGAGCCAACTCGATGTGGAATACCTGCCCAGCGACCGCCTGAAAGACGATCAACATCGCTCGCTGATTTCATTCCGGCATCGCCAGTCGGTGCTTAACAGGCGTGGTCGCGTCCGCATGACCTTCAGCAATGTCTCCGACGATCGATATTTCGAGGATTTTGGTAGCAGCATCGCGGCCACCAGCCAACGCTTCCTCGATCGTCGAGCGGATTTTTTCTATAACGGTGGCAGTTACCGTGTGCGCGGCGTCGTCCAGAGTTATCAAACCATCGACAACACGCTCGCACCGGGTAGTGGCCCCTACCGACGCTTGCCGCAAGTAGCCTTCGACGGCGCCTTACCACGTTCGCTTTTCGGGCTTGTGCCACAACTGAGGGCCGATACGTCCTATTTTGATCGCGACGCCAGCGTGACCGGCGCTCGGATTAATGTGATACCGGCGCTTTCCTATCCCTTCGTGCGGCCGTACGTGAACATCACGCCAAAGATTGCGATCATGCAGTCTGAATACTATCTCGATGACCCGCTGAGACGCTTCGACAATCACCTGTCGCGCACCGTACCGATCTTCAGTGTTGATTCGAACGTGTTTTTCGAACGCCGCACGGCGATGTTCAGTAGCGGACACATTCAAACCTTTGAGCCGCGCATCTACTATCTGCTGGTGCCTAAAGTGCAGCAGGATGACATCCCGCGTTTCGACACCGGCAATTTCACGCTCTCCTTCCGCAATTTGTTTCGCGACAACCGTTTCACAGGTCGGGACCGTGTCTCCGACGCCAATCAAATCACCACCGCCGTGACTTCGCGCATGCTCGACATTAGCAGCGGACGGGAAACTTATCGCTTCAGTGTTGGTCAGATTTATTATTTTCGTGATCGGGAAGTGGAATTGGGCGGAGAAGGTCCGCAAACCGCCGGCACATCGGAATTAATTTCGGAAGTCGCAACTAACGTGATCGAAGATTGGACGGCGCGGGGCGTCCTGCAATGGGATCCCAACGATTCGCGTACCGAGTTGGCGGCTGCGACGCTACGTTATCGCCCGGATCTCGATATGGTGGTTAACTTCGGCTATCGCTTTCGGCGCGCGGTCAGTGACATTCAGCAGACCGATTTTTCGTTCCGCGTGCCGGTCACGAATAACATTGCGCTGGTCGGGCGCTGGAACTACTCGGTACAGGAACAGCGCTCGCTCGAAACCCTTGCCGGTGTTGAATACGAAAGCTGCTGCTGGGGTCTGCGCTTGGTCGGAAGACGCTTCCTGCGCAACGCCGAAGGTGAATTCGATACCGGGATGTTTCTGCAGTTTCAATTCCGGGGCCTGGGGGGTATCGGCAAAAAATCGGGGTCGGTGCTCAACCGCGGCATTCCTGGCTACGAAGATCCGTTTGAATAGCAGAACTGCCCTAGCGCAGAAATGGCGCGGCGAACCAGCTCAGCCCGGGCCGGGCGCAAGCACCTTTGCATGGGTTACAATTGCGCCCGCCGGGCGGTCACAGGTTTTGCCGATTCCGCTGCTGCGCCATGTTCCGTGCTGATTTACAGCCGCAGAATCCGATCTAGTACCCGTGTATCCCCATGCCTGAAATCTGCTATCTCCATCGTTTGCGTCCAATTCTGACGGTGGCACTTGCGTTGCTATCGGGATGGGCAGGGGCTGCCGATTTGGACCGCATTGTCGCAGTGGTCGACGAAGACATCGTCATGCTGAGCGAACTCGACGAACAAGCTGACCGCGTGCGCTCTGCGCTGCGCCAGCAAGGCACAGAATTACCTCCCACAACAGTGCTCGAACGGCAAGTACTTGAACGCTTGGTGCTGGAGAAGATTCAGATTCAAAAAGCCGGCGAGGCTGGTATCAAAGTCAGTGAAAAAGACCTGAATCGAGCGGTTGGAGACATCGCTAAGCGCAACAAGTTGGAAATGCCGGAGTTCGAGAAAATTATCGAATCCGAAGGCATTACGTTTTCGCGTTTTCGCGAACAAATCGGCCAGCAGATCTTGATTGCCAAACTGCGCAATGAAGAAGTAGAAAACCGCGTGAAAGTATCGGATCAGGAAATCGAGAATTTTCTGCGCAATCAGTCGGCCGGAAGCGAAACTGAACTGGAGTACCGGCTGTCCCATATTCTGATATCAATTCCGACCGGTGCTAGCGAAGCGGAACTTAAAGCAGTTCGCGATAAGGCCGACAACGCCCTGCGTAAGATCGATGCTGGCGAAGATTTTGGCGACATCGCGCTGAGCGTTTCGGACGGGCAACAGGCGTTGGAACGTGGAGACCTCGGTTGGCGCAAGGGGGCCGAAGTTCCCTCGCTCTTTGCCGATGCCGTGAGCACCATGAAAATTGGTGACAACAGCGGCATTATCACTAGCCCGAACGGTTATCACATCGTGAAATTGGTCGATAAGCGCGACGGCGAGAAGATCATGGTTGAGCAGCACAAAGCACGCCATATCCTGATCAAACCCAATGCCCTGGTCTCTGCCAATCAGGCGCAAGAACGGCTGCGCCAGCTTAAAAGCCGCATTGAAAATGGTGCGGATTTTGCGCAACTTGCCCGCACCAACTCCGATGATCGCGGCTCCGCCCTCAAGGGTGGTGAGCTCGGCTGGGTCAGTAAGGGCCAAATGGTTCCCGAGTTTGAGGAAGTAATGAACGAGAGTGAGATGGGGGTCATCAGTGCGCCGTTTCGTACGGAATTCGGCTTCCACATCCTGCAGGTGACCGATGCCCGTGAGTACGACGGCACAGTCGAAGTCAAACGCGCTGCCGCGCGGCGCGCGATACGCGAACAAAAAGTACAGGAACGTCAGCAAACCTGGTTGCGCAGCCTGCGTGACGAGGCCTATGTCGAGTATCGCAACAAATAACATCTCGCCCGTGCGGCTGGCGCTCAGCCCGGGTGAGCCAGCTGGCATCGGCCCCGATATGGTTATTGCCGCAGCCTTTCGGCCCGTTGCGGCCCAGCTCCTGTGCTTCGCCGATGCTGACTTGCTGGCGGTGCGTGCCGCCACGCTCGGTGTGGACCTCGAACTGCGCGAAGTGCGAGATCTTGACCAGCTCTCCAGTGTGCCTGCTGGCGTCCTGCAGGTATTTCCTCTTTGTGTCGCGACGACGCCGGTGGCGGGACGTCTAGACACGCGCAACGCCCGATATGTGTTGGACTGCCTCGACGCCGCCTCCGATGCCTGCATGCAAGGTAAGCTCGACGGCTTAGTGACCGGCCCGGTTCAGAAATCGCTGATCAACGCCGCCGGCATCCCTTTTTCGGGACACACCGAGTATCTGGCTGAGCGCCTTGGCACAACGATGCCGGTTATGGTGCTGGTGGCCGGCTCCCTGCGCGTCGGTCTGGTCACGACCCATGTCCCGCTGCGCCTTGTCCCCGACCTCATTACCTGCGCGCGGGTGCTAGCCACCGTTGAAATTGTCCACC
>JANOXY010000123.1:0-24422 GCA_031418675.1 Pseudomonadota bacterium | reverse complement strand
AAGGCGAGGGGTTTACGGATCCCCTATCGGGGACTCTAAACCGACTGCAATGACGGCGGCCAGCGGCCCGATGGTGTCGACTTCCCCGGTGGTCACCGGGCTGGCCGCCCCACAGTTGACGCGCATCCCGCGCGATCCGAGTTCCTTCGCGAGCTAGCGCGTCGCGGTTTCCATTCCGCTATTAGGCGCCGCATGTTCGGCCAACACCCCACAACGCATTCCATGCCTGGCGGCCAGGCGATCGAGGCAGCGCTGAAAATGGGCGATGTAGGCTCGGCTATTGCGTTTCAAACGCAGCGCGTTCAACAGTCGACGCGGCAGCGGATACCAGCGATCGAAGTCGAGCCCGCAGTGGTCTATCACGCTGAACGGCGTAGCATTCACGATCAGCGTGGTGTTCAAGAGGATCTGCACCATGGCCGCGTAGGGTGTCACGACTTTGTTAATGCGGAACAACGACTCCTGATCCATCTCGTAGAGCGGCAGGCTGTCGAGCTTGCCGAGATACAAAAGGTGCACGAGGAAATAAGCGGCGAAGGTGGTCAGGATGTGGATCGCCGAGGTTGGCTGTACCGACACCACGCAGCCGTGCGTGGAACGGTAGGGTTCGTAGTCGTGTGCCTCGCGCATGACGTAGCCGGTGCAGTTGACAAATACCGTGCCCGACGCGACCGCGCGAGTGGCACCGCTGCGCAGGCGTAGGGTCGGCACGCCGTCGATGTCGGCTACGTCCTCCACATAGTCTTCGAGAGTGCCGGCGATGCCGCGCGCGATGAAGGCATTTTCTTCTTCCGAGAGCAGACCGAGCACAAAGTGCTGGTAATTCGCGCCGAGGCTTAAGGCATAACGCGCGCGAAAATGATCACGCACGTCGGCTTCGTTGTCGCCGTCGAAACGCAGCGCCAGATCGAGAAACATAGCGAGTGTGGTATTGCCGCCCCACCAGCGCGCGAGCCCGGTCGGGAAAGCCTTGTTGCGGTTGGTGAACAGCGTGCCCTGGCCGACCACGAGATGTACCTCGCGAGCGGGGCAGCGCGACAACAGGGTATGGGCGGTATCCATACCGGTCTTGCCACCGCCGATTACGTACACCGGTGCCAGGGAAGGCCCGAAGAGGGCCGCATCCTGCGGCGCCAGTGATACGACCTGCGTGCTGCTGAAGCTCAAGGGATCATTTTTTGGAATGCGAAAGCCTAAGGCTTTCACGCAATGGTCGGCGCGGATGCGCAGCGGGCGACCACCAACCGCGAGCGGCGCGATTTGCACGTGTACACACCACGCGCCGTCTTCCTGCACCTCTTCATGACCGAGATAGTCGTAGCCGTAATACTCGACAAGCTCAACGCGCTGGCGCAGTTCAGCCAGGCAATGGGCGAAGTGCTCCAGCACTTGCTGACGCGTTGCGAGATGCGCTGGCGCTTGGCCGAGGGTCCACGGGATGTCGCCGGCGGTGAACATCGGATGCGGTTGGTGCAGACGCACGTAGTCGTAGGTTTCAGTCCACATACCGCCGGCACGGGCGTGACGATCGATGAGGAACACTTTGTCAGTCGGTTTGAGGTAACGGCTCGCCGCGTAGAGCGCGTTCAGGCCGGCAATGCCGGCGCCGACGATGACCAGCGCGCCCTGTGCGACGGCTGGCGGGGTGGTCGCTGCAGCTTGAGATGTCATCGCGCTCGTGCCCCTGCGCCAAGGCGTGGTTGTGTTGGACCGAAGTCGCGTCCACAGAACAATGGAGGCCATGCTCGGTAGGTGCGAATTCTTGTGCACACTCCCTGAGCCGCCCTGCCGACACGAAGCTCGCATCCCATCAGCACGATTGCAAGCGTTGCCACGCTCAGCTCGGCCTGCCCAGCATTCGTTCATCAGCGTCCGCGTTTATCTGCTACTTGCCAATTAATTGCGCCCCTGGAGTTGCGATGAAACAATCCCGACACTCTCAACGCGGCAGCACAGGCCGTCGCCGTAGCCCCTGTTTGCTTAGGAGCGTGCAATGAAAGTCGACGGATTATTGGGTTGGCAGTTGGATACGGTTGGCGACGAGGCGGCGGCGCTCGAAGAACTCGGTTATGCGGGTGCGATGTCGGTCGAGACTGCGCACGACCCGTTCTTTCCGTTGTTGCTGGCAGCGCAACGCACCACGCGGCTAGACCTCATGACCTCGATCGCCGTGGCCTTCGCACGCACGCCGATGATCATGGCCAATATCGGCCATGACTTGAACGCTGCCGCGCAGGGCCGTTTTGTGCTCGGTCTCGGTTCGCAGATCAAACCCCATATCACCAAACGCTTTGGCATGCCGTGGTCGGAACCGGCGGCGCGCATGCGCGAGTTCGTGCTGGCCATGCGCGCAATCTGGGCGACCTGGCACCAAGGCACACCACTGACCTTCGTCGGCAAGTACTACGCTCACACTTTGATGACTCCAATGTTTACCCCGACCAATATCGAATATGGCGCGCCGCGTGTATTCCTGGCAGCGGTCGGCCCGCGCATGACCGAAGTGGCGGGCGAGGTATGCGACGGCGTCATCATCCATGCCTTCACTACCGAGCAGTATTTTCGTGACACCACCTTGCCAGCGCTGGCACGCGGCTGGGCCCGCAGTGGGCGTAAGCGCGAAGACTTCGAGATCAGCTATCCCGTGTTCGTCGCCAGCGGGCGCAACAGTGTCGAGCTCAGCGCGTCGAAAAAAGCAGTCGCAAAGCAGATCGCCTTTTATGGTTCGACGCCGGCCTATCGACCGGTGCTGGAAAGCATAGGCATGGGCGAGCTGCAGGATGATTTGAACCGCATGTCCAAACAGGGTCGCTGGGACGAGATGGGCACACTCATCAGCGACGACATCCTGAAGGCGTTTGCGGTGGTCGGTGAGCCCGACACGATTGCGTCGGGCATCAAGGCACGCTGCGGCAATCTGGTCGACCGCGTGTCAGCGGCCTATGCAACATTTTCCCGCGAAGACCAGGCCAGGATCGTGGCCGAATTGCGTGCGGTCTGAGTGCGTCGTTACTGTCTGGCGTCGGCCTTAGCTGTCAGCTGGATTGCGGGCCCGCCGCGGCGGCAGGTTCTCAGCAGATTTCTTCGCGGCGCAGGAAGGTGTCTCAAACGATCCTGCGGCGACGTGCCAGACCCAGCAGAGCCGCAGCCAGCAGCCAGCTGGCTGCCGGTACTGGCACCGGTTGTGGGCCATTGACCGCCGAGATCTGCAGGTTGTACTGGAAGTTGGTGTTGGGCACGCTGCTCCCGCTACCCTCGTCTTCGAACAGGTCGGCGATGCCATCAAAGTCAAAGTCGTCAAAGCCAGTGACGGCTGCGTAGAAGGTGCCCGCGCTGTTGATGGTGAAGCTCAGCAGGCTGTCTAAACCCGGACCGCCATCGTCATTAACCGCGAGACGACGGCCATCCGCCGTGAACAGCCCGACGATCGGATCGTCTCCTTGTTGTGGACCATCCGGCGTATCGACCGTCAACGTCAGTCTCTGGTTGGCGCCAACCGTGAAGCTGTAGAAGTCGACATCGTTATTGTCTTCGACAGTGAGGCCAAACAGATTCACCGTGCCTCGCACGCCGAACACGTTCAGAGCGCCGCCGCTCAAACTTCCAAGGGCCTGGGCCGCGGCAACAGTGCTGTTGTCGGCGCCTAGATCTTCATAGGCCGCCTGCGCGCCCAACGATGCCACGCCGAGCAGAGCCAGCGTAGAAACAAGTGCGATGGAACGGAACTTCATGGTTATTCTCCTTGCGACCGGATTCATTACACAGTCTTCGGGCGGCGCCACAGACCGTTGCGAACCGTAACGCATGATCCTGACCCTTCCCAGCGCGCCCTGCACGCGGACCTAGGCTGTCGCGCGCCTTCGGCATTTTCCCTCTTGCCTGGATCGAGCACGAGCAGCTTCGCCACGCCGCACGTGTGCGCTGGATCGCGTTGTAGATAGGTTAATTGCGGCCGTGTTGCCTGCACACATCGACCCGTCGCCGATCCGGTTCTAAGGGCCTTGAGCGGTACCGGCTATCAGCCGAACACTGATCGCCAGCGTCACCGGGCTTGGGCGGGTAGCTGGGGGGACTAGCGCCCGAACAACGGCAAAGCGCACAGTGATTCGAGCGATTTCTAGCGGGCAATAGGTAGGTTATCGATAGCGCGCGACTGGGCTGGGTCCGTTTTCAGCACCTCAAATCAACGGTTGAAAGCGGCGCTCGGATCACGAAATCAGAGCGGATTCAAGTCTCCAGCGGGATGTTTATGCACACCTCGCCCGGTGCTTGACAGATTCGTGAATTTCCTTTTCCGGGATTTGCAGCGCCCCCGGGTCTTCGCATCTAACTATTTGAAAACAATAAAAATGCTGAGATCGGCGAAATTTTGTTCAATCTAATAAAAATGGCCCTCGAAACGGCCGAACAGGGCAGCTGTACGCAATTCATCAACAAAGTTATCCACAAGATCTGTGAGTAAGATGATTTAGTCCCTAAATCAAAGACAACGCGCCGAAATGCGAGATTCAACCGAAACTCACGACCGTAGTGGCCCACGCCTCTGCGGCCTTACACTCCTCGCCCATGTTGAACCCTCTGGCCAAATACTTGCGCGCTGCGGTGTTCGTGCTTTGCCTGCCGCCGGCAACATTGTGGGCGGCAACCGACGAGCACGCAGACAAGCAGCCGCCAGCCAGTTTCCTCACATTTCAATCCGAGGCAGATGGGCGTTGTCAGATCCTCAGCACAGGCGGTCAGCTACGGGTCTTGATCAATCGTCATGCCAGCCGCGCGATCGATTATCGTCTGGTGCGTGTTTTCGGCGCAGGTCATCGCCAGGGTTTGGTGGGGGGTACGGCGCCGCCCGGTGGCGAACGTGTTCCGCTTGGCTGTACTCAGGTCGATGGGCGGCCGCAGGATTGGCTACTCGAGCGCGCGCGCTTTACACCCTAGGAAATGCCATGCAAACACCTGTCCTCGTCTTGTTTTTAATACTCGGGGTGCTCAGCACCACATCCGTCGCCGCGGACGACAGCATAGCGGCGCTAGAACGTTCACCCGGCGACATGAGCGTTGAAGAGCGGGTGCAAATGATTCAGGCGACCAATACGTACAACGACTGCGTATACAAGCAAGCCACCGACAACATCAACAGCGATGCCGATATTCGGCGGATTGCAGACAACGCACTCCGGAGCTGTCAGCCACGGCTCGAATCTCTGCAGCGTTTAATCGGTAGCTGGAAATTCCCAGAGTATTTTGCCAAGGGATACGCGCACACCGTGCGCGACCGCGCTGCGCGCAACATCCTGCCGGAGCTGGCGACGCGCAAGTAGGAGCGGTTTGGCGCCTCGGCGCCGGGCGCGAAAAATCTCAGGAGGAGCCGGGCAGATCCCGTGAAGATGGGCCTTCGAAGCCGGCCAATCCGGCCACAAAACCGGAAAACTCATGCAGTGCACGCTCATAGACGTTGCGCTTGAAGGGCACGACAAAACCGAGCGGGTCCCAGTAATCCACCCAGCGCCAGGCGTCGAATTCGGGTTGGTCGGCGCTATCGAGGCATAACAGAGCCTCATCGCCGCAGAAGCGCAGGAGGAACCAGATCTGCTTCTGGCCGATGCAAAGCGGCTGCTGGTTGTAACGGATATACCGTTTGGGCAGTCGGTAGCGCAGCCAGCCCTTGGTCGAGCCCAACAGCTCAACGTGGTCCGGATCGAGCCCAACCTCTTCCTTGAGCTCGCGATACATCGCCGATTCGGGACTTTCGTTACGATTGATGCCGCCCTGGGGAAACTGCCAGGCGGACATCCCTATGCGCCGGCCGCAGAAAACCTGACCGCGATCGTTTAACAGGACGATGCCGACGTTTGATCGAAATCCGAATTTGTCGATCATGGACTAGGGGTCACTACATTGGTCGATGCATGGTTCTGCGCTCTGATTTTCTACAATGCTTGCGCGATCTTCAACCACGTACCCAGGGATCAAAAAAAAGGCGCCAACGGCGCCTTTTGTGGTGAAAAGAGCGCCTTGCTCAGCCCAGCAGCTGCTCGATCGCCGTGCTTTCTTCTTTGAGCTCGGCGGCAGTTGCGTCCATGCGCTTGCGACTGAATTCATCGACCGCCAAGCCCTGCACGATGCTGTACTTGCCACCACTGCAGGTGACCGGGAAGGAATACATCATGCCCTTCTCGATGCCGTAGCTACCGTCGCTTGCAATGCCCATGCTGACCCAGTCGCCGTCCGGCGTACCTAGCACCCAGTCGCGCATGTGTTCCAGTGCCGCGTTGGCCGCCGAAGCTGCACTCGATGCACCACGCGCCTCGATGATCTCGGCGCCACGCTTCGCCACTCGCGGAATATAGTCATTCTCGTACCAGGCGCGATCAACAGCGCCCAAGGCGGACTTGCCGGCGACCGTCGCCTGGCTCAAATCCGGGTATTGCGTGGTGGAATGATTGCCCCAGATGGTGACCTTCTTGATATCCGACACCGCAGCGCCCGTCTTGGCCGCCAACTGCGCCTTAGCACGGTTGTGATCGAGACGGGTCATGGCGGTGAACTGCGTCGATGCGATGTCTGGTGCGCTCTTCATGCAGGTCCAGGCATTGGTATTGGCCGGATTGCCAACCACGATGACTTTGATGTCGCGCGCCGCGTGATCATTGATGGCCTTACCCTGGACCTTGAAGATGCCACCATTGGCGGCCAACAAATCGCTGCGTTCCATGCCGGGACCACGCGGGCGGGCACCTACCAACAGCGCGACCTGAGTGCCTTTAAATCCAACATTGGGGTCGTCGCTCATCTCAATGCTGTGCAACAGCGGAAAGGCACAGTCATCTAGCTCCATGGCCACACCTTGCAGTGCCTTCATGGCCGGCGTCACTTCCAGCAGTTGCAGTATGACCGGCTGATCGCGACCGAGCATTTCGCCGGCCGCGATACGGAACAACAGCGCATAGGAAATCTGACCAGCGGCGCCGGTCACGGTAACTCTTACGGGGGACTTCATGGCAGTCACGTCCTTTAAATCACGTGTTATTTGAAAGGTATTCGGGTACGCGCTACTTCGCAGGTCAGCCGTGGGGCGCGACTTGCAGGCGTCCTGTGATCCTTACCGTGTAGCTGCACGGCGGGGCGCCGAGGCCTGGCACCTCAGAACTCCGAGCACCGCTTCGTCACGGTCCGACCGAGTCACGCGTGGCAGCGGCGCGCAAGCATACCGTTCCGCTTGTTAAGCGAGCAAGGCGGACCGGCCGGATCCGCGCTTGCTCTTATTTTGCACCAGGCACCGAAATGGCGCCGTGGCGAACTTTTGGGCGCATTGCGCGTCAGGTACTGCGGGCGCGTGTTGGTCAAAGATACTTGGCGACCATGCCGCTAAGCGCCGATATTGGCGGTACACTTCAAGCCCCCCGATCGTATAGATGACACACCCACTTCATCCTGAAGGAACATCGATGACTCAACCTCCTTCATGCCTTTTCAGTGCCAACGCCCCGTTCCTGGAAGCGCTGTATGAAACCTATCTGAAAGATCCTGGCCAGGTCAGCGACGAGTGGCGCAGCTATTTCGACAGCTTGCAGGACGACCACAGTGAAGAACATCGCGACGTTCGTCATTCCGAAGTGCGCAACCGCATGCTGGCTGTAACAGCGGCCGCCAAGAGCCCCACTGTAGCGGTCGTGAGCGACAACGTTCAGAACGCTGCCAAGCAGGTTGCGGTACTGCAGTTGATCAATGCGTACCGCTTTCGCGGCCATCGTCAGGCCAATCTCGACCCCTTAAATCAATATGAGCGACCGGTGGTAGCCGAGCTCGATCCGAGCTACCACGGACTGTCCGATGCCGACATGGATGTGGTGTTCAATACGGGCTCCTTGCAGGGCCCGGACCAGGCCAGCCTGCGGGACATTCTCGACATCGTGCGCACGACTTATTGCGGCACCATTGGCGCCGAATACATGCACATTGTCGAAACCAGCCAGAAACGTTGGATTCAACAGCGCCTTGAGATCTGTCGCGCCCAGCCCGACTTCGATGCAACCAAGCGCAAAACCCTGCTGGAACGTGTGATCGCGGCCGGCGCGCTGGAGGAATACCTGCATACCAAGTATGTCGGCCAGAAGCGCTTTTCGCTCGAAGGCAGCGAAGCAACCATCGCCCTGCTTGACCAGCTGGTCGAAGATGCTGGGCGGCATGGGCTGAAAGAATGTGTCGTCGGCATGGCACATCGCGGCCGACTCAACGTGCTGGTCAATATTGTCGGCAAACATCCGTCCAAACTGTTTGCGGAATTTGAAGGCAAGGGGCCGATCGAAACCCGCTCTGGTGACGTCAAGTACCACATGGGTTTTTCGTCGGACATTCAAACCCCAAGCGGCCCGATGCACCTGACCCTGGCCTTCAATCCTTCGCATCTGGAAATCATCGACCCGGTAGTGGAAGGCTCGGTACGGGCGCGTCAGGACCGCCGCAAGGACAACGAACGTAACCAGGTATTAGCGCTGTTGATCCACGGCGACGCAGCGTTTGCGGGCCAGGGTGTGGTGATGGAGACCCTCAATTTGTCCCAGACGCGCGGATATATGACCGGCGGCACGGTGCATATCATCGTCAACAACCAGATCGGCTTC
This sequence comes from Pseudomonadota bacterium, assembly GCA_031418675.1. Lineage (GTDB taxonomy): Bacteria > Pseudomonadota > Gammaproteobacteria > JADJYF01. The sequence continues at coordinate 15,801 of JANOXY010000123.1, read as the reverse complement.
ACCACCAGCGACCCACTCGACTCACGCTCAACCCTTTACTGCACCGACGTTGCGAAGATGGTCCAGGCGCCGATTCTGCACGTCAACGGTGACGACCCGGAAGCGGTGGCAATGGCGGCGCAAATAGCGCTCGACTTCCGCATGGAGTTCAACAAAGACGTGGTGGTCGATGTGATCTGCTACCGCAAGCATGGCCACAGCGAAGCCGACGAACCGGCGGCCACCCAGCCGATCATGTACCAGCACATTCGCAATCATCCGGGTGTGCGCAAGATTTATACCGACAAACTGGTCAGTGCTGGTGTCATCAAACCCGGTGAAGCAGAAGCCATGGCGGCCCGCTACATCGACGCGCTGGAAAACAATCAGGTGGTGTCCCGACCCCACGCCGATGTCATTGACAGTCGTTACTCGCTCAACTTCGATCCATTCCGCGGCACCACTTGGCGCCACGCGACAACGACTGCCATCAGCGCCGAGCGTGTCAAGCGCCTCGGTGAAAGATTTAACGCGGTGCCGGAGAACTTCACCCTGCATCGCGCCGTCAGTCGGGTCCTGGCTGATCGCGGTGCGATGGCAGTGGGCGCAAAACCTTGCGACTGGGGTTTTGCCGAAACCCTCGCCTACGCCACCTTACTGAGCGAGGGCTGCCCAGTGCGAATTTCCGGCCAGGACAGTGGTCGTGGCACGTTTTTTCATCGCCACGCGGTGATTCACGATCAGAAGACCGGCGAGACTTATCTGCCGTTGCAAAATCTCGCCGCTGATCAAGGCAGCTTTCTGGTCATCAATTCCACCTTGTCGGAAGAAGCTGTGCTCGGCTTTGAATATGGCTACGCAAGCGCTGAACCGAACTCGCTGGTGATCTGGGAAGCGCAGTTTGGCGATTTCGCCAATGGCGCACAGGTGGTCATCGATCAGTTCATCGCCTCCAGCGAAGAAAAATGGGGACGCTACTGCGGCCTGGTCATGCTCCTGCCCCACGGTTATGACGGCCAGGGACCGGAACATTCTTCCGCGCGCCTTGAGCGCTTTCTGCAATTGTGCGCGGAAGACAATATGCAGGTCTGTTACCCGACCACACCTGCGCAAATGTTCCACATGCTGCGTCGCCAGCAAGTGCGCCCCTATCGCAAACCGCTGATCGTGATGAGTCCCAAAAGTCTGTTGCGGCATCGTTTGTCGGTCTCACCGCTCGCGGAATTTACCGAACGTGGATTCCAGGTCGTCATTGACGAAACCGACAAGCTCGATAAAAGCAAGGTTAAACGTATCCTGGCCTGCAGCGGCAAGGTGTATTTCGATCTGCTTGAAGCGCGCCGCGAGCACGGCATAGAGGACTGCGCGATCATCCGACTCGAGCAGCTCTACCCCTTTCCAAAGGATGAAATGCAGGCAACGCTGGCGCAGTACCCGCATGCAACGGAGCTGGTATGGGTACAGGAAGAACCGCGCAATCAAGGTGCATGGTCGATGCTGCTGTCAGCCCGTCATCTGCGTGGCTGCATTGACGAGAGCCAGTCACTGACCTGCGTGGCGCGACCCTACTCCGCGTCACCGGCCGTCGGTTATGCGTCTGTGCATCTTGAACAACAACAATCCATCATCAGTGAAGCCTTGAGTCTGTCGCATCGGCAGATCCAGCAGAAGAAGTCGGCTGGATAGCGTGGCACTTGATGTTTGAACACCGGGAGAAAATCTGTGCTAGTTGAAGTAAAAGTACCTGTGCTGGCGGAGTCTGTGCCCGATGCAACCTTGCTCAACTGGTACAAGCAAGTTGGTGAGCGGGTCGAACGTGGCGAAAGCCTGATCGATCTCGAAACCGACAAGGTGACCTTGGAAATAGCGGCGCCAGAAGGCGGCGTGCTAAAAGAGGTCCGGCGGCAGACCGGCGAAGTGGTGCTGACCAACGATATTCTCGCGGTCATCGACACCGAGGGTACTGCGGTAATTGCGGGCCCCGCTTTAGCAGTCGCCGCCGCGGCGACACCAATCAACGCACCGCAACCCGGTCCAGCTGCCCGCAAGCTGGCCGCTGAAGCTGGCATCGATCCCACCACCGTGCAGGGCAGTGGCAAGGACGGACGTGTCACCAAGAGCGATATTGTGGCAAGCGCGAGTAAACCGCCTGCCGCGCCTGCAGCGAGTGCGCCACCCGCGCCAGTGCGCGATGTGCAGCCCCAGGTTGTAACGGTCACAGGTCGGGTTGAAGAGCGTGTCCCGATGACACGTCTGCGCAAACGCACGGCGGAGCGACTGCTCGCCGCCCAGCGCGACAACGCGCTGCTTACCACCTTCAATGAAGTCAACATGCAGCCGGTGATGGATCTGCGCAATCGCTTCAAAGGTGATTTCGAAGATCGTTATGGTGTGAAGCTCGGCTTCATGTCGTTCTTCGTCAAGGCGGCCGTCGAAGCCCTGAAAAAATTTCCGGTCGTGAATGCAGCCGTCGATGGTGACGACATCATTTATCACGGCTTTTTTGATATCGGTGTTGCGGTAGGTTCGGAACGCGGCCTGGTGGTACCGATATTACGCGACGTGGAACGCATGAGTTTTGCCGATGTGGAACGGCGCATTCGTGACTTCGGCGAACGCGCACGGGATGGCAAACTGACCATCGACGAGCTGACCGGCGGCACGTTCACGATCAGTAATGGCGGTGTATACGGCTCCCTGGTATCAACACCGATCGTCAATCCACCCCAGAGCGCGATTCTTGGCATGCACAAAATTCAAGACCGTCCCATCGCGGAGAATGGCCAGGTCGTGATTCGGCCCATGATGTATCTGGCGTTGTCCTACGATCACCGCATCATCGATGGACGTGAAGCGGTGCAGTGCCTCGATTCGATTCGACGACTGCTCGAGGACCCGACCCGCATGTTGCTTGAGATCTAGAACAAGGTATGGACAGTTACGACCTCATTGTAATTGGCGGTGGCCCGGGTGGTTATGTGGCGGCAATTCGCGCCGCGCAGCTGGGCTTAAAAACCATGTGCATAGAGCGCTGGACCGATGGCGCCGGTAAGCTGCAGCTGGGCGGGACCTGTCTCAACGTCGGCTGCATTCCATCCAAAGCCCTGCTCGATTCTTCCCATCACTACGAGTTCATCCAACAACACGCGCGGGATCATGGTATCGATGCGCAAGCCAGCATGGACGTGGTGCGCATGCAGACACGCAAAGACACCATTGTGCAGGGCCTGACGCAGGGTATCGCCGGCCTGCTAAAGAAGAACAAGGTCACCACGCTGCACGGTCACGCGCGTATGCAAAGCGCGAGCAGCATTGAGGTAACCGCGGCCGATGGCAGCAAAACCGTGGTCAGCGCGCGTCACGTCATCATCGCGACCGGCTCTGTTCCTGCGAATATCCCGCCCGCAGTGGTGGATCAGAATCGAATTGTGGATTCAACCGGAGCGCTGGCCTTCGGCAGCGTGCCACGTCGGCTGGGTGTGATTGGCGCCGGCGTCATTGGCCTGGAACTCGGCAGCGTGTGGCGCCGACTCGGCGCGCAGGTAACCATTGTGGAGGCTTTACCCGATTTTCTGCCAACAGCCGACACCGCAATTGCCAAGGAAGCGCTGAAGCTATTGTCGAAACAAGGCCTCGATATTCGACTCGGTGCCAAAGTGACCAGTGCCAGTGTCGTGGATGAGGTCGTGAAAGTTGCCTATACCCTGGGCGATAAAAACGACAGTGCGGAATTCGATCGACTGATAGTCGCCGTGGGACGCAAACCCAATACCGCAGATCTCGGTCTCAGCGATGCCGGCATCGCCTGCGATGCGCGTGGCTTTGTTAACGTCGACCACGATTGTCATACCGGTGTTGGCAATGTTTATGCGATAGGGGATTGTGTGCGCGGCCCCATGCTCGCCCACAAGGCCAGCGAGGAAGGCGTGGCCGTAGCTGAACGTATCGCCGGACAAAAACCCCATATCGACTTCAACATCATTCCCTGGGTGATCTACACCTGGCCCGAGATCGCTTGGGCCGGGATCACCGAGCAGGCCGCAAAAGCAGCAGACCATAACGTGCGCACGGGGAGTTTCCCATTCTTAGCCAGTGGCCGGGCGCGCGCGATGGGGGCGGTCGAAGGCTTTGTCAAAATAGTTGCTGATGCCGACAGTGATCGCATCCTCGGCGTACATATCATTGGAGCCAATGCCTCCGAATTGATCGCCGAGGCCGTCGCGGTGATGGAATTCGGAGGCAGTGCGGAGGACATCGCGCGCACCGTCCATGCACACCCGACCATGGCTGAGGCCATGCACGAGGCGGCCTTGGCGGTTGATAAACGGGCCATCCATTTCTGAACGGCGCTGGTGCGCCCGGCGCAAGCTTGCAGCTTGGTGCGGTGCAGCGTAAATTAGGACGCCTCGCCGCTCCAAGAAGGAAGTCCCGATGCCCGAAGCTGTCATCGTAGGTGCGCTGCGCACCGCCATTGGCTCGTTTGGTGGCGCGCTTGCCGAGATCCCTGCCCACGAACTAGGTGCCCACGTCATACGCGGCCTGCTGCAACAGCTCAATCTTTCTCCCATGAGTATCGACGAAGTGATCCTCGGTCAGGTACTCACCGCGGGTGCCGGCCAGAACCCCGCTCGTCAGGCTGCTATCGCTGCGGGCCTGCCCCATAGCGTGCCTTCTCTGACTATCAATAAGGTTTGTGGCAGCGGCCTGAAGGCCGTGCAGCTGGCCGCCCAGGCTATTCGCTGCGGTGACGCCGAGATCATCATCGCCGGCGGCCAGGAAAATATGAGCCTGGCGCCCCATGTGCTGCCGCGCTCACGCAATGGCCAGAAGATGGGCGACTGGTCGCTGCAGGATTCGATGATCGTCGATGGTCTATGGGATGCGTTTAACAGCTATCACATGGGCATCACGGCGGAGAATGTCGCACAAAAGTTCAGTATTTCGCGGGACGAACAGGACCTGTTCGCCGCCACCACCCAGGCCAAGACCGCGGCGGCCCAGGCTGCTGAGCGCTTCGCGGGCGAAATCGTCCCGATTCAGATCCCCCAGCGCAAGGGCGATCCCTTGACCTTTGCCACCGACGAATATCCGCGTGCCTCAACCACGGCCGAGAGTCTCGCGAAATTGCGCGCAGCTTTTAAAAAGGACGGCTCCGTGACCGCCGGTAACGCGTCGGGCATCAACGACGGTGCCGCCGCCGTGGTGGTGATGTCGGCAAGCAAGGCCCTCAGCCTGGGATTGACACCCTTGGCTACGATCAAAGCCGGCAGCAGCGCCGGTGTCGACCCGGCGATCATGGGCACCGGACCAATACCCGCCACCCAAAAATGTCTGGCCAAGGCCGGCTGGAACATTGCTGACCTCGATCTGGTCGAAGCCAATGAAGCTTTCGCCGCGCAAGCGATCTCGGTGAATCGTGGGCTCGGCTGGGATCCGGCCAAGGTCAACGTTAACGGCGGCGCGATTGCCCTTGGTCATCCGATAGGTGCCTCTGGCGCGCGTATCCTGGTCACCCTGTTGCACGAAATGAGACGACGTAACGTGAGGCGCGGCCTCGCGACGTTGTGTATTGGTGGCGGTCAGGGCGTAGCACTGGCTGTCGAACGACAACTGGCATGACCCGCGCGCAGTCTGCGCCAGGCATGTGCTGTGCGAGCGCCAGCGTGTGTCTACGCTGGTCGCACGCGAAGACTGGAGCAGGGAAGACAGCATGAGTAACGAAGAAAAACGGGTTATCAAGAAATACCCCAATCGCCGCCTCTACGATACCGCTGAAAGTAAATACGTGACTTTGAACGATGTGCGCAAGCTGGTGCTGGACGGCATTAGTTTTTGTGTCATCGATAAAAAAAGCGGCGACGACATCACGCGCAATATCCTGTTACAGATCATCATCGAACAGGAGGACGAAGGCGAACCACTGTTTACTACCGACGTCCTTGAACAACTGATTGGCTTTTACGGCAATTCAGTGCAGGGCATGGCCGGCGACTTCATCGGCAAGAGTCTGAATATGTTCCGCGAACAGCAGCAACGCTTTCAGACCCAGGTGCGCGAGGCAATGCAAACCCTGCCAATGTCCTCGGCGTTTGGCGAGATGGCCAAACAGAATCTTGATATGTGGAAACAGATGCAGGACAGCTTCTTCAAGAACGCGATGCTGACCCCGCGCAAAAAATCCGACGACCCGGAGTAGACCCTCGCGGCGGGCATTGCGCCCGCCACCGTGCCAAAACGCTCGCGCCTATGCCGCGAGCTGCTCGTCTAGAGCCCGCTTGATACGCCGCGCCTGATCGCGCAAACCCTCGGGCATGCGATTGCCGAACGTCGCAAAATAAGCCTCGATTTCGTCGATTTCCCTGCGCCAGATCTGCGGGTCTATCGACAACAAAGCGTGCATGGTGCGGCGATCAAGGTCGAGACCATCCAGGCGCAAGGTATCCGCATCCGGGACATAGCCGATCGGTGTCTCAATCGCTTCACCGCGCCCGGCACAACGTTCGAGAACCCATTCCAGCACGCGCATGTTGTCGCCAAAACCGGGCCACATGAACTTGCCGTCGGCATCCTTACGGAACCAGTTGACGTGAAAAATGCGCGGCAATTTGCTGGACTTGGGGCCGAAGCTCAGCCAATGCGCCCAGTAATCACCGAAGTTGTACCCACAAAAAGGTTTCATCGCCATTGGGTCACGACGTACCTGACCGACGGCCCCTGTCGCTGCCGCGGTGGTTTCTGACGCCATCGCGGCCCCAGCAAACACACCGTGGTCCCAGTTCATCGCTTCGAATACCAGCGGTGCAACCGTCGAACGACGACCACCAAAAATGATCGCTGAAATGGGCACCCCTTTTGGCGCCTCACCCTCAGGGGAGAAACTGGCACAGCGTTTGGCAGACACCGTAAAACGAGAATTTGGATGGGCCGCCGGGCCGGTTTTTTCAAGTTCGTGGGTGCGGCCCTGCCAATCGATCAGGGCCGCTGGCTTGACACCGTCGATACCCTCCCACCAGGGTTGCAGATCAGGTGTGACTGCAACGTTCGTGAAGATGGTGTCGCGATCGAGCATGGCCATGCAGTTTGGGTTGGTCTTTGAACTGGTGCCCGGCGCCACACCAAAAAAGCCTGCTTCAGGATTGATAGCCCACAGCTGTCCATCGTCGGCCATATGCATCCAGCAGATGTCGTCTCCAACTGTCCACACCTTCCAGCCCGCATAAGCCGGTGGTGGCACCAGCATGGCGAGATTGGTCTTGCCGCAGGCCGACGGAAAAGCTGCCGCCACGTAGGTAGTCTGACCTTGCGGATTTTCAATACCGAGAATCAGCATATGTTCGGCCAACCAGCCTTCGGTACGGGCCTGGGCACTGGCGATGCGCAAGGCATGGCATTTTTTACCGAGCAAGGCGTTGCCACCGTAACCCGAGCCGACACTCTTGATCAGCAGCTCATCGGGGAAATGCATGATGAAGCGCTTGTCGGGATCGAGCTCGGCGATGGAGTGCAGGCCTTTGACAAAACGAGGCGATTGTTCGAGATGGCTGAGTGCCGCCGTCCCGATGCGCGCCATGACGCGCATATTGACCACTACGTAAGGACTGTCGGTGATTTCCACCCCGGCGCGTGAGTACGGTGAGCCGTAAGGGCCCATGAGGTACGGAATGACGTACATCGTGCGGCCGCGCATGCAGCCGTCGAACAGCGAATCAATCTTGGCATGAGCTTCGGCAGGGGCCATCCAATGATTGTTCGGGCCGGCCGCTTCGGGATCGGGCGTGCAGACAAAGGTAAGGTGCTCAACACGCGCCACGTCGCGGGGGTCCGAGCGATGCAAAAAGCAGTTGGGGTGGGATTGTTCGTTCAGGCGGATGAAATCACCAGTCTCCAGCATGAGATTGATCAGGCTGGAATTTTCCGCCTCCGAACCGTCACACCAATGAATGTGGGCGGGTTGGGTCAGTTTGGCAACTGATTCCACCCATGCCGCTAATTCGGCATTCTTAGTCATTGACGAAACTCCAGATGGCAATTCAAAAAAGATGCAATACCGGGCAGGCGCAGCGGTCGAAATCCGCCGGGCCGCGGGCTCAGGGGTCGAGGCGTGAGCGCCGATCATGACCACTGAAAAATTGGCCGCAAGTGTAGCCGACCGCTGCTGCCATGGTGACGAAAACTTGTAAGGATTTGCCAACTTGTGCCGCGCTGGGCAGCCCGCTTGAACTGCAACCCAGGGCTCAATCTGACCACCCTTAGGCACTGTTGGCCGGGTAGAAAAAATTTCCTCCGAAGGCTTGACTTGGGATTTTCCGAGTATTATGCTGCATCGCAATAATGCTGCGTTGCAATAAGCAACCGCATCGGAATCCAACACCGGCGCCTAGCGCCACATACCACTCTCCTGGAGTAACAAGATGGACAACAAATTGATGGAAAACCTGCAGGAATACGGCAAAAACGCCATGGCTGCCGCCAAGGAACTTGAGGTGATCAACACCCAGGTCATCGAAAAAATCACCGGCAAGCAGATGGAGCTGGCCAATGCTGCTTTTGAAGCCGGCACCAAGTACTTCAGCTCGCTGGCCGAAGTAAAGGGCCCGCAGGACCTGTTCTCCGAGCAGACCAAGCTGGCCACTCAGTTCAACGAAAAGATCATGGACGCGGCGCGCACCACGGCCGACATTCTGACCGAGACCCGTGAGGCCTATCAGGCTTGGATGGAAAAGGGTTTGAAGGCTTTCAGTGGTACCGAGCTGTCGATACCCAACTTTGGCTTCCCGATCAAGGCTGCCAAGAAGGCTGCCTGAGCTTGAATTTGCGAGGCGGCGTCCCCACCTCGCGATAAGCTCCCCTGACCCCTTCGGGCTCCGTCTCCCCACGGACCCGAAGGGGCTTCTTACGCCCCGTCAGCTCGCGCCATCCACTCGGCAACGGCCACCGGCACTGAACCCGATGATTTAAGCCCCACATAAACGCCGATATGGCCTCCGGCCAGTTCGACCTCGGTGTAGTCCGTCGTCCCGACCAAGGCGCCTAGGGCGCGTGACGCGGCCGGCGGCACGAGGTGATCATCACGCGCGTAGATATTCAACACCGGCATGTTCACTGCACGCAAATCGATCCCATGGCCCGCGATTTGCAGCTCGCCCTTGAGCAATTTATTGCCCTGATAAAAATCCTGTAGGAACTCAACGCAGGCCCGTGCTGCCAGCGCCGGGCTGTCAAAAATCCACTGTTCCATACGTAGAAACATCGCTACGGCAGCAGCATCGTCCAATTGGTCAAGAAAGCGCAGATATTTCTGCTGAGTCAGCCGGTAGGGTTTAAGCGACAGAAACAAAACATTGAGCAAATCGCCGCTGACATTGCCACAGCTTTCCACCACACGCGTCACATCAACCCGCCGCACCAGATGGCTGAGCATGTCTTCGGCGGTATGAAAATCTATGGGCGTCACGGTTGTGATCAGACGTTCAACTTTATGCGGATAGAGTGCCGCGTAGCAGACACTCAAGGTGCCGCCCTGGCAAATGCCAAGCAAGGGCAATGACGGTCGATGCAATCGTGCTAACAGATACTCAACACAGCCATCGATGTAGCGAGTCACGTAATCATCTAAGCCCAGCATTCGATCGGCGCCGCCGGGATAGCCCCAATCGATCAGATAAACATCAAAGCCGCGCGCCATTAATGCCGCAATAAGCGATCGATCCGCCTGCAGATCGGCCACTTCCGGACGATTGACCAAGGCATAAACGATCAATAGGGGCGTGCTATCGATGCCCGACGACGCTGCGCCGTAGCGGTATAAGCGCACCCCTTCCAGTTCAAAGATCAGAGTGCGTGGTGTTATGCCTATGGGCACTTCACCCATCTCGCGTAGCACCCCGAGGCCACGTCGCATGCTGTTCTGGAAATCAGCGATTTCCTTGTTGACGGCATCGATTTGCAATTTCAGACGTGGCATGAACGCTACTTACCGGCGTCCAGAATGTGCGCAATGTCGAATTCGCTACGCGCAGATTTGTTCTTAGGCCTCTTAGGCGTAGTCGCGCGCGGGACCTGGGCGGGCGCCTTGTCAGCCTTTTTTGCCGGGGGTGATGCCGCCTTCCTGGCCTGACGCGGCCGCTTTACGGGTGACGTGGCAGCGCGAGGCGCCGACACGACTTGCACTGTCGGTGGCTCCACCACACCGCGCGACGACGGAACCAAAGGTGGTGCAGCGCACGGTACTGCGCGTTCAGCCCGCAACGTCGCGAGCTCACGCTGCAAGATGTACTGGCGTTTGATCAGCGCATCGATTTCTTCGCGTCCAGGGGTATCAAAAAGCGCCGACACACGAGCCCCAAGCGCACGCAGTGCCAGCCGCAAATCACTACCGGCATCCACCCAGGCACCGAAGTCACAAGCAAAGGCAGCACCCATGACACGTTCGGCATAAGCCGCCTCGGCGTGATCTATCCATGCGTCGAACAATCCGCGCACGCTGGTGATCGGCGCACCGCTGTCGTCCTGCAGAAAGCGCGCAAAACGCTCGAGCGCCGTGCGCGTTGCCAATCGATAATGTTCATCGACGCGCGCGCGGGCAGCTTGTTCGGTGAACGCCGCGTGTTGCACGGCTTTCAACAATTCCAGCCATTCGCGCTGTGGCCCGACCGAAGGCAAGGCGAGCAATTCCGCACTCCAGCCCTGCAGGCTAGCTGAAAACTGCTGCCAGGCTTGTCCGGCATTTGCGTTGGGAATACTGGCGAGCAGCGCACTAGGCGCCGCACGCAGGAATGCGTTCAGAAGATCGTTACCGGCCGCAGGACCGGCAGCGGCGTAGTTGGCGCCCTGCAAGGCGCTGATAAACCGCTTGGCGACATCACCGTTGGCGCCTTGTTTGAGGATCTGCTGCACGACTCGCGCGAAGTTGAGATAGGCCTGCGCAAAACCGCTAGCTGCGCCAGCTTCGAATGGCTTGGCACGCGCTTCACCACCGAAACCCTGGCCCGCCAGGCCCATCCAGTTGCGCCATGCGGCCAGCCACGGTGCACCATAATCACTACTCACACTGCGCCCCACGGCCAGCCGAGGTAGCGATACGCGTTGAGCCGTCTATTGATTGGCACGATGGCTTATCAAGTCATCCACCACCGCCGGATCGGCCAGCGTGGTGATATCACCCAGCGTGTCGAGCTCATTGGCCGCAACTTTGCGCAAAATGCGCCGCATGATTTTGCCCGAGCGGGTTTTGGGCAGTCCCGGCGCCCATTGGATCACGTCCGGCGTTGCAATGGCGCCGATCTCGTTGCGCACGTGTTGCACCAGTTCCTTACGCAGCGCCTCGCTGGGAGTGACGTTATGCATGAGGGTCACATAGGCATAAATGCCCTGGCCCTTGATGGCATGGGGATACCCCACCACCGCCGCTTCCGACACCGCGGCGTGCAGCACCAGCGCGCTTTCAACTTCGGCGGTTCCAAGACGATGACCCGACACGTTGATCACATCGTCAACACGGCCCGTGATCCAGTAATAACCATCCTCGTCGCGACGCGCACCATCACCAGTAAAGTAACGCCCAGGAAACATCTTGAAATAAGTCTCCTTGAAGCGTTCGTGATCACCATAAACCGTGCGCATCTGGCCGGGCCAAGAGCGTTTGATGACCAACGATCCCGATGTTGCACCGCTGAGTTCGCAGCCTTGCTCATCGACCAGCGCCGGTTCGACACCAAAAAACGGCAGCGTGGCGGAACCAGGCTTCAAACGCATGGCACCCGGCAAGGGGGAAATCAGAATGCCCCCCGTTTCGGTTTGCCACCAGGTATCAACGATGGGGCAACGCCCATCGCCCACCACGTTGTAATACCACTCCCAAGCCTCGGGATTGATGGGTTCACCGACGCTGCCAAGAATACGTAAGCTGGCGCGACTGCTTTTTGTAACGAAGGCATCGCCTTGCCCCATCAGTGCGCGTAGCGCGGTTGGCGCCGTATAAAAAATATTGACCTTGTGTTTGTCGATGACCTGCCAGAAGCGCCCCGCGTCGGGGTAAGTTGGCACCCCTTCAAACATCACCGAGGTCGCACCGTTAGCCAAGGGCCCGTAGACGATGTAGGAATGCCCGGTCACCCAACCCACGTCGGCCGTACACCAGTAAACATCACCTTCGTGGTAGTCGAAGACGAGCTTATGTGTCATCGCGACATGCAGCAGATAACCACCGGTGGTGTGCAGCACGCCCTTCGGTTTGCCGGTGGAGCCGGACGTGTAGAGAATGAACAGCGGATCTTCGGCATCCATCGAGGTTGGCGGGCAGTCGTCTGAAGCGCCCGCCATTTCTTCGTGATACCAATGGTCGCGGCCAGCAGTCCAGCCCACGGTGTTGCCGGTATGACGCACCACCAGCACCGCTTTGACGCTGGGGCAGCTTTCCAGAGCCTTATCGGCATTGGCCTTTAGCGGCACGGCACGGCCACCACGCAGCCCTTCGTCGGCGGTGATTAAGGCCACACAATCGGAATCCTGAATGCGGTCTTTCAGGGCATCGGGCGAAAATCCGCCGAACACCACCGAGTGCACCGCGCCGATACGCGCGCAGGCCAGCATGGCCACCAGCGCCTCGGGAATCATCGGCATGTAGATCGAGACCCGCTCGCCCTTGCTCACGCCGCGTGCTTTCAGGACGTTGGCAAAACGGCACACCTCGTTATGCAATTGCCGATAGGTGATGTGCTTGTGCGCCGTCGGGTCATCACCTTCCCAGATGATTGCGACCTGCTCACCGCGCGTGGCGAGATGCCGGTCGAGACAGTTGTAAGCGACATTCAAGCGCGCGCCTTCAAACCAGCGAATGGTGGCCGTGTTAAAGTCGCAATTGGAGACCGTATGCCAGCGCTGTTCCCAGCTGACGAAGGTGTCGGCCTGTTCGGCCCAAAACGCGTCGGGCGCTTCGATCGAGCGACGATACAGCTCGCCGTACTGTTGCTCGTTGATATGCGCCGACGCGGCAACACTGGCCGGGATCGAACGAACTTTGCTTTCGGACATGGAACAGCTCTCCTCCTCGATTGAGATCCTGCGCGCGAAGGGTAGAGCATGGCAGCAACAGCGATTATTCGCCTGTGTACCGTGCGCTGCGGACATCGGCGGCGCGGGGGAAATAGGCTTCGGAGTTTAACACCGCGAGCGTCTCACCGCGCCACGCCAACACCAATAGAAAGGACCACCGTGACCCCATCGGCCAGCCCTCAAGACTGCCTCAACGTTGCCATCGCCGCCGTGGCGGCCGCCTGCCGCGTTACGCGTCATGTACAGAATCGTCAGCAACACATCGATCGTCACAACAAAGACGACATGAGCCCCGTGACGGTCGCCGATTACGCCGCTCAGGCGGTCATCGCACGGCAACTGGCCGATGCGCTCGGCACCCTCACCCTGGTCGGTGAAGAAGATGCATCCACAATGCGCGAGGCGGGTCGTAGCGCGTTGCGTGAGGAGGTGGCAGCTGCGGCGCGGGTGGTATGGGCCGATGCCGGCAGCGCTGAGGTGTTAGACGCCATCGATCTCGGCAATCATGACGCCAGCAGCGAGCGTTACTGGACGCTCGATCCCATTGATGGCACCAAAGGCTTCTTGCGCGGTGGTCAGTATGCCGTGTCGCTGGCGCTGATCGAAAAAGGCCGGGTGGTGCTGGGCGTGCTCGGCTGCCCCAACATGTCCGGCGACTACGCTCGTTCCTTCGATCATCCCGATCCGCGCGGCTGCCTTTTTTATGCCACCCGTGGTGGTGGTAGCTGGTCAGTGCCCGCCGATCGCCCGCATATTTCGCCGCAACGCCTCGATGCCAGTCGTGAACAGGACATCGGTGCCATGCGCGTCTGTGAATCGGTCGAAGCCGCCCATTCGCGTATCGACGACACCGGACGAATTGTCGAGTATCTCGGCGCCCGCGGTACCCCAGCCCGGCTCGACAGCCAGTGCAAATACGCGGTGGTCGCACGCGGTCAAGCCGAAGCCTATCTACGCCTGCCGACCCGCCGTGACTATGTCGAAAAGATCTGGGATCACGCGGCCGGCATGATCATCGCCGAAGAAGCCAGCGCCATCGTGACCGACGTGCTTGGCCGGCCCTTGGACTTTTCACGTGGCACCGGACTGGCGTCTAATCGCGGCATACTGTGTGCGTCGCGCGCTTTTCACGGCCGTATTCGGCAAGCGATCGCCAGCCTTGAACTGTTCAAGGACGATTAGCTCTGTGCGGCAAGGCTTCTAGAATCGTCCAGAGCAAAAGACTTCGGGAGATCCGCCATGGCCACACGCCGCAAAACGAGCAGAAGTAAACCCGCAGCGGCGCCGAATCCCTTTCGCGTGATGAGTGCGCAAGCGCTTGCCAAATCCGACCAGACCGAAACCCATATCTACGGCAAAGGTCACCGCTGCGACACCGACACCCGGGGTTTTCCTACGCCACGCAATCGCGCTCCGGTGCGGCTGGTTGTTGATGCTTCCGAGGGTTTTATCCCACTGTGGCGTCGAAACGTCACCTTGCGCTGGCGGTTCAACGAAAAATCCCTGAGGCATTTTGCTGACATCAATGCGGCAAAAGCCCAGATCCGCAATCTGCTTGGGCAAGCGCTGCTGTTATGGGGTGACGCGGTGCCGGTCAAATTCAGCGAGAAGACTGATGCATGGGATTTTGAAATCGTGGTTGAACAAAAAGACGACTGCGATGCCAGCGGCTGTGTGCTCGCCAGTGCGTTCTTTCCCGACCAAGGGCGCCATAAGCTCTACATTTATCCCATGACCTTCGGCGAGCCGAAAAAAGAGCAAATCGATACCCTGGCCCACGAACTTGGCCATGTGTTCGGTTTACGACATTTTTTTGCGCTGCTCTCGGAGAAGGCCTGGCCCAGTCTGATCTTTGGCAAGCACAAGCCGTTTTCCATCATGAACTATGGTGCCAAGAGCAAGATGACGAGCCAGGACCGACGGGATTTAAAAGCTTTGTACGCAAAAGCCTGGTCGGGGGAGCTCAAGGAAATCAACGGTACGAAGATTAAGCTCGTAAAACCTTTTCACATGACCTGAGTAGAGCGGCCAGGTGGGTAGGGCATGGCAGCGCCGTCAGCGATTGGCCGCCAAGGCCTCCGGCACATGATCGAGTAGCGACAGGGGGAAGGGTTTGCCCACGCCATAACCCTGGGCATAGTCCACGCCGACTTCGGCCAGTACGCGCAGAATGTCGTCATTCTCCACGAACTCGGCGATGGTCTTTTTGCCCATGACCTTGCCGACATCATTGATCGATCGCACCAGCGCCCGGTCCAATGGGTCAGTCTGGATGTCGCGCACAAACATGCCATCGATCTTCAAATAGTCCACCGGCAGGTTCTTGAGGTAGGCAAACGACGACAGGCCACTGCCAAAATCGTCAAGCGCAAACAAACAACCCAACGCTTTCAGTGTCGATATAAAGCGGCTGGCCTGCGAGAGGTTGGAAATCACCGCGGTCTCTGTGATCTCAAAGCAGATCTTGCTACTCGGCACCCGCGCTGCCCGCAACAAATCGATGACATAACCCAGGAAAGATTCGTCGGCCAGGGTCAGCCCCGACAGATTGATCGAACACATATCAAAGCGAGCAAATTCGCGGGGATTCTGCACCGCCCACTCGAGCAAATGGGACACTACCCAACGGTCGACCTGCGCCGCCAGGTTGTAACGCTCAGCGGCCGGCAAAAATGCACCGGGCGGCACATCGGCCCCGTTTTCGTCGATCATGCGGATCAGCACTTCGTAGTGTTCGTAGCGACTGCGGTCGCCAACCACCGGCACGAT
>JANOXY010000122.1:0-6822 GCA_031418675.1 Pseudomonadota bacterium | reverse complement strand
CCAGGCCCGCCGCCGTCGCGGCATGAAAGACACATCGGTATGCAGGTAGGCCGTGTTGCGCGCGTAGCGAAAAGCACCCAACAGCTTTTGTTCGGCGCTGCTGGGTACTTTTAATAAGGCCAGCGCCTGATCGGCATGGGTGGCAGGCACCACGTGATCAAAATGCCGGACCTGTCTCGCGGCCAGTACCACGTCGACGCCGTCGGGCCGGCGCTCGATGCTGTGCACCGCCGCGTTGGTCATGACCACACCGCGCAGCTCAGCGCGCAGGCGGCGCACATACTCACGGGCACCACCCAGCACGGTGCGCCACTGCGGGCGGTCGCTGACCTGCAGCAGACCATGGTTCATACAGAATTGAATGAAGGCACGCGCAGGATAATGGCCGATGTCGGCTGCCGACGCTGACCAGATGGCCGCGGCCATGGGCAGCAGATGATCGCGGCTGAAGGCATCGGAATAACCGTGGCGGGTGATGAGCTCGCGTAAAGACAGATCGGCGTCGGGTCCAGCCAGGTAGCCCGGTGCCTCGCGATAAAACCGCATGATGTCCAGCATCATGCGCCAGAAGCGGCCGCGTAGCAGATTGCGTGGTTGCGCGAGCAAGCCGGCCAGATCGCTACCAGCGTATTCAAACTGGCCATCGTCCAGCGATGCGGCGAAGGACATATCACTGGCGTGGGTGGTGACGCCGAGGTGATCAAAGAGCGCCACCAGGTTGGGATAATTGGGCGCGTTGTAAACAATGAACCCGGTATCGATGGCAAGCTCGCTGCCGCCGTCGTCGACCGTCACGGTATTGCTGTGGCCGCCTAACGTCGGGCCCGCTTCGAGCAGGGTGACGTGGTGGTGGCGATCAAGCAGCCACGCGGCGCCCAAGCCCGCGATGCCACTGCCAATCACAGCGATGTTCAGCGCCGAGCCTCGTCGAGATAGGTCTTGCATGCGGGGGCTCATTTTCCAGTGCTTCAGTTACGCACGGTCGCGGTAACCGGATCATGGTGTGGGTCGTGCTGATCCAGGCGTATGCCGGCGTCGTATTGAGTGACATGATGAGGAAAACCATGTCTGTACGACGCCCCCCCGAAGACGCCGATATTCTGCCGTTCCCCACGGCCGACGAGCCTGCGCGGCTGGACCGCGCGGCGCAGGAGCGAGACGAGGAGACCGCCTTGCTGGTGCGGGTCCGCGAGCACGCCGACAGCGCCGCCTTCAGTCGCCTGTTCGAAATGCTCGCGCCACGCATCAATAGTCATTTGCGGCGCGGTGGTATGGCGCCAGCCGATGCCGAAAACCTGCTGCAGGACATCTTCCTGGTGGTGTGGCGCAAGGCGGCCATGTTTGACGCCAAGCTCGCATCCGCGCGCACCTGGATCTTCACCCTGGTGCGCAACCGGCGTATCGATCTGGAGCGCGCCGCACAGCGGGAGCAACGCTTGATAGCCGAGTATGCACGCAGCGACGCGGGAGCGGAGAGTTATGAAGTTGATCTGCTGGCGCAAGCCTTCGGCGCACGAATCGGCGCGATGCTGACCGAACTGCCGGTCGAGCAGCGTGATGTGCTGTTGAAATGTTATGTGGAAGGTAAGTCCCAGCGCGAAATTGCCATCGAATGCGGGCTGCCGATCGGCACGGTGAAATCCCGCGCACGACTTGCGTTCGAGCGAGTCAGGGCAGCATTCGGAGAAGGAAAATGAACGAGACCCTGCACCCTGCCAGTGGCTGGCTGATGGATTACGCCTGCGGCCACTTGAGCCCGGCCTTCGATATCGTGATCGCTACCCATTTGTTGGGCTGCGCCGTCTGTCGCGCTGATCTGCAATGCGCCGAGCGCCTCGCGACCGAGGTCATGTTCAGCGCCGGCGGACAAGCACCACGGCTGGCGGCCAATGACATTCTCAGCAGTACGCGCGCTGCACCCGACATGCCGGGTTGGCGACCGAGCGGTGGTGTCAGCGGTGCACCGGATCTGACGGCCTTGGCGAGCAACTACCTGTCTCTGGGTGAGCCTGCCCTGCGCTGGCGCGGCGTTGGCGGCGGTGTGGCGGTGGCCAAGTTACGCAGTAGCGAAGGTGATCGCCTGTGGTTGTTGCGTGCACAACCGGGCGCGGTGCTGCCACGTCACAGCCACAGCGGCAGCGAGCTGACGGTGGTGCTGCAAGGCGCCTATGTGATCGACGAACAGATTTATAGCGTGGGTGATCTGGAAGATGCTGATGAGGACGTCACCCATCAGCCGATCGTCACCACCCGTGCTGAATGCCTATGTTTAGCCGCCACCACCGGCCCGCTCAAATTCTCTGGCTGGGCTGCACGTCTCGCGCAACGCTATCTCGGGATCTGAATTCCGCCAGCCTGGCTGACACGTCACGCTAGGCGGCGCGGCCGGAATGCGTGAACATAGGTGGTTATGTTGCGTCCCTTCCTTCGCCGCTGGTCACCCGACCCCGAGCACCTGCGCGGCCACCGCGGTTTGCGTTGGATGGGGCCGCTGCTGGACCGGCCGTGGTTGTGGCAAGCGAGCCGTCACGGCATCGCAGCGGGACTCGCCGCAGGCTTGTTTCTCGGCATGCTGGTGCCCGTTGGTCAGATGGTCTGCGCGTGTTTTGCTGCCCTGCTGTTGCGCGCCAATTTGCCCGCTGCGGTGCTCGCCACCTTTGTTTCCAATCCCCTGACAACACCTGCACTGCTGCTGGCGGGCTACCATTTTGGCGTGTTTGTGGAAGGCGAAACGGGGCTGCTCGCCAATGGCGCACTGGAGGCCCTGCCGCTCATAGAGCGATTGACGCTGATGGGCGAGCCCTTGTTGGTGGGCATGTCACTCATGGCCACCGGTAGCGCCGCACTTTGTTATGTCAGCGTCACGGCGATCTGGCGTTTGCCAGGTTTGATGCGCCTGGGCCGTCAGCGCCGCAGCAGGGCGTCGCGCGAGGCATCACCGTAATCAGTTTCCTCGCGCTGCGCCCGGCCCCAGTGCAAAAGCCCGATCCGCGCCACCGTCAAGCTGCGCTGGGCGGCTGACCGGTGCGCGCCGGCCGTTGGGCACTTGCTGTTCGACGTTGCCGCTGTAGAAGCCCAGCAAATCAAGAAAGTGCGGTGACAGCGTGGCTACCGTTGCCGGCCACAGCGCGGCATTCCAATTGATCTGAGGCCGCAGCCAGCGCCGCACGTAATAACCAAACAGCGCTGCCCGATGGCAGTCATGGGAGCGGTTGGTGCCGGTTTGGTGCCACAGCCGCCCGTCCATGATCATGAGACTGCCGGCCGGTGCGGTAATCGCTACGCTTGCGGCGGCACTGTCGGCGTCGGGCCCATGGCCGCGCAAATGACTGCCGGGCACGTAGCAGGTGCCGCCGTTTTCTTCAGTGAAATCGTCCAGCAGCCAGCCGACATTGCAGGCCAGCGGCTGGTTTGGCCAGGGCGGCAAGACATAACCCTGGTCAGCATGCAGCGGCATGCGCGCGCGGCCCGGTGCCGTGATGTTGGCGCTGAAGTTGGAGATCAGAAACGCCGGACCGAGGGTCTGTTCGACATAGCGCAGGGCCAGCGGCCGCTGGATCAGGTCGACAAAAATCGGGTCGAGATTGAATAGATGAAATACCCGTTGATTGAGGGTATCAACGTCAAAGGGATAACCGCGCGTGGGTACGCCATCGGCTTCACTCAAGCCTATCGCCGTTTCCAGCCGGGCCCGGACGTCGCGCACTTCGTCCGACTGCAGGGCACCGCTCAGCAGGGCTAGGCCGTGTTCGGCAAGGTCGCGGCTGGCCTGGGTCGGATCGGCGGTCGGTTGGACGGTCATGGGGCGGCTTCCGATTGGGTGAATGAACGGGCGGCGGGTTCCTAGATACGTGAATTGCCCGGTGAAACCAAGCCTGGCGTTAGCGCTCGCACGCCGGTGTCGGCTGTGCGACCCCGCTGCAGCGATTTTCGGCGGGCCGGAAATGAAAACGCCGGGCCGTTTGACGGGCCCGGCGAGGGGAGGTCCCAGAGACAGAGTTTCGAGGGGAGGTCGTTATCTGTCTTGGTGAGACACATCATATCGATATATTGCGGCGATGCAACAATCGATTCTGAACAACACTCTTTCCAGATCCAAGGGGTTCAGGTTTTGTGTTTCAGAAAAAAATGCCCGGCCTTTGGGGGCCGGGCGAGGGGAGGTCCCAAGGACGGGGTTTCGAGGGGAGGTCGTTGTCCGTCCTGGTGCGATGCATCATACGGCGTTTTTGATGCGTCGCAACAATCGACTTGGAAAAATTGTGTTTCCAGATTTGAACAGGTGGCGCGATTTCCGTAACGCGGCAGATCCTGCCCGGTTTCCCCGCGCCGCAGTTTTAATCCAGCAAGGGTTTCCTGCTGATGAAGCGATCCAGAACGTTCTTGGTAATGCGCGACACGTTGTTGCTGTACTTGTTATGCGCCAGTGAGCCCGGCCAGGCGATGGAGGACGTGGCAAACACGCCACCGCCGTTGGAGGTCGGGTAGAACACCATGTCGGCTCGCACCAGCGGACTTTCCTGGCCGCCGGTACCGGGGTAGTTGATCAGCAACTCCTCGCAAACCACCAGATAGATGTCCGTGTGATCGGTCGACGAAGCCAACAGATAAGCCCCAGGCGGTGTGCCCAGGGCGCGGTCGTAACGATCAAGTTCGAGACCGGCTGCACCGCCACCAATCAGGCCGAAGTCGCCGATGCGCTCATCGCGCCCGACGCCGGCCATGATCCACTGCACTTCTTTTTTCAGACTGTCGGGCTTGCGCTTGTAGTAGGACGAGATATCAAAGCCCTGGGCAGTGAAGCCGGTGCCTACGATACGCTGCGGCGCACGACCGTTGCGCCGCCACAGGCCACCGTATTCGCCAGTGAAAGAATGGTAATACTCGCCGGTGCGAGCTTCCCAGGCGCGGATACCGCCTTCGGCGCGTCGCACCTCCATCACGCCCGCCTGCTCGCGGTGAAACGCCACCCGCCAGTACCAGCCGTTGGCGCCGAGATACATGAGTCGTCCACCGCGCTGCTGGTAGGCATCCATCGCATCCCACATTTCTTTGGAGTGGTATTCAGGATGGGAAGCGGTGATAACAACTTTGTACTGTTCAATGGCTGCTACACCTTGGTAGTGCAGATCTTCGTCGGTCACCACGTCGTACTCATAACCCAGCGCTTCAAGCCAGTTGATGGTGTGGGTGTCGGCATTGAACTGCCACAGGGTCGAGCCGGTACCACCCAGCCACGAGCGATATTTTGGACGCATATTCAGGATCGGTCGCAGGCGCGAGGTGTAACACACGCCCGAGCCATCGCTATGGGTGTCGTAACAACTGGCACCGTATTCGCGATGTTCGTTGCGATAGAGGTCTTGGCGTTCGTGTTCGACCAGACGTCCACCGAGCAGCTGCGCGATGGGGCTGTCGGACCCCATGTGTTCGTTGGCGTAGGCCATGTAACTGGCGGTTGGCAGCAGAAAACAAATCTTGGCAGTGACCTTGCCACGCGGTGGCAGGATCGCAAACGGTACGTAGTCTTCATCTTCCAGTTCATCGCCGCAGCGCAGACGGGCGGCGTACAGGCCACTTTTCAGATTTTTAGGTACCGTCAGCGAGACATCCACCTGCCAGCCGGCGTCGTGCAGGTCGTCGTCATGAAAGTGGATCGCACCGTATTGCTCGGGCGCATGCCGCCAGCACATTTCTTCGCCATTCCAGTTCCAGCCAGTCATGCCCCGTACTGGCATGTTGACCAGACGGCCATGCAGGCGATTGGGCGAGGTATCCAATGCCGAGACCGAGGCGATATCAGCGCCAAAATCCCAGGCCGCCACAACATCCTGCAGCAGTGCGCCACCGATGTGTTTGGCCTTGAAGGCCTGCAGCTCGGCGTCGTTTAAGGCGCGCGATGCGATGCGTGGACCGTCGATCTTGCCGTTGTAGTGTTGTGCACAGACGGTGCGGCCCTTATCGAACATCTGAAAACACGCGCCCATGGTCAAGGGCGCGCCATGGGCCATGGCCGGCGAGTATTTACTCGAGGCGTTTTTGCGCGCGGCATCACGCGCACCAACATGATGATGAAGCGGCTCCTGCAAGAGCCGTACGCTGCGCGTCTTGGCGTCGAAACTGCCCGCGACAAAATACCATTCGTGAGACAACGGTGCTTTGCCGGTGGTGACGGTCTGCACGCGCCCCTTGCCGGCACCGATGCGCAAGCCCAGACCTTGCGGCCCGATGACCAGCGCCACACCCTGCTGTGCAGCGTGGGACCACGACGACATGATCGTCTGTTCACTGCGCGCCGGTGTGGTCGGCCAGATGTAGGCGGCGAAAGTAAAACTCTGCAAGCCAGCCAGTGGCGGGCTGTGGGGCACTTCGACAAATGATCCGGCGTGTATGACCTGCCGGCGACCTTTATAGCTGCCGCTGGCGTTGGTACGCACGAGCTTTTCTTTGTAACCCGGGCCATCGGGATTCAGGTCGCCGCAGATCAGCTGCACGATGTCGGCTTGAAAACGCGCCGCTTCGCAGTTGACCATGAAGTTAATGGTTTCGCCGGGCGCAACACTCACACGATCGGCATAGGCAGTGATTTTCATAGGGGGTATTCCTTATCGAGGCCGGTTCGCAGCAAAGGCTGCGTGGGGGCTGTTCCGCTCATCGTGCATGTCTTGCATGCACCAACGGATACGCAACGAGCAAACGCTGCGCTATTCGTGCAGGGTCTCCCCGGTCAACGCTTTCCAGCGTTGACGAAACACATACCATTCCGCCTCAGCCATACTGGTGAAGCGCCGTTCGAGTGTCTTGATCGGTTTGCCGCGTGTACCG
>JANOXY010000121.1:0-2312 GCA_031418675.1 Pseudomonadota bacterium | reverse complement strand
TTCTTTTTTGCGGGTGACACCGGCTACTCCCGCGATTTCGGCGATATCGCACAACGCTTCGGCCCGATTGATCTCGCCGCTATTCCCATCGGGGCCTACGCCCCGCGCTGGTTTATGCGCGCCCAGCACATCAATCCCGAGGAAGCGGTGCAGGTCCATCTTGATCTGAAGGCGCGGCATTCGATAGCCATCCATTGGGGTACGTTCGACGACCTCACGGACGAATCACTCTACGACCCGCCGCGCCAGCTACAAGCCGTGCTGGCAGAGCGTAATGTCGAACAGGATAAGTTCTGGGTGTTCAAGCACGGCGAAAGCCGCTCGTTGGATTTCCTGCACAAGTCAGCCACGGGTATAGCCAACATCGGCACCACGCCTTAGCACGATTCAATGCCGTGCCGCGTGGGGCCTATGCCACCTCGCGACGACCTAGTAGCGCAGATGAACCACTTCGTGGTGCTGGGCGCTTTGCAGTCGAATTTTCGCTTGTTCGAAGTCCGGTGGCCCCATCGTTGTTTTGGCATCGCGCGAGAAGCCATAGCCTTCTTTAGGGATGCCCAACAGGCCAAAGTCGAGCTCGCCGCTGTCGTTGGCGTCATGGGCCACGGTGATCGCATAGTCTCCCGGCGCCAGGTTATCGAAGGTCGCTGTCGCCCGACCCGCTTCGATACTTGCCTTCACGCTGCGCAGCGCCTTGGCCGCTTATTTTGGGGAAACCGTCGGGCGCGGCGAACAGGCGCAGCAGTGCGTGACCCGAGCCGTCCTTGAACGCCTGCACCTTGACGATCTGCTGGAGCAGGGGATCGCTGCCCGCGGTATCGTTGGGCGCATGGGAATAGGTGCGGCCCCGGCCCTTGACCACCTGCGCGGCATCGGTTGCGACACTGCTTTGCTCGCCGCTGCAGATTCGCCCATGGCGGCGATGAGCTGCCGCATTTCTACAGAGCCAACACGGGGTGGAAAACGGTGAGGGTTGTTTTCGGTGACCACGGCTTGGGTTCCTCTCTACGGATGGAGTCGTTGGTGGCACCGGCATTCATCCTTAGAGCCCTGCGCCGCACCGTTTTCTTGCAGCTTTCGCCGTGCTTGCCGACCTGACAGCAGGTGGCTTTCCGTGCTCGAAGGCAATTGCGCTATCGACTAGCATGGTTCATGGCCGGTCGGGCCAAGCGTGTGCGTGAACCGGATAAAAGCAAACGGAGAAGGAAATGCAAAAGCAGATACACATGAATGCCTTCACGCAATGCTGTATCGGACACCATTCCATCGGCCAGTGGAAACATCCGCTCGATCGTCCTTTGGATGGCTATCGTAATATTCATTACTGGATCGAGCTCGCACGCATCCTGGAAAAGGGTTTTTTCGACGGGCTGTTCCTCGCCGATGTGCACGGCAGCTACGCTTCGTTTCGCGGCTCACGGGATACGGCGGTGCGGCATGGTGTGCAGTTTCCCGGCAACGATCCGGTTTTGATTATTCCGGCCATGGCTGCGGCCACCCGCCATCTGGGCTTCGCGGCGACTTTCAGTACCACCTACTTTCCGCCTTATCACGCCGCCAAAACCTTCTCCACGCTTGATCATCTGACCAACGGCCGGGTCGGCTGGAACATCGTGACCTCCTATCTCGCGGACGCTAACGCCAACTTTGGTCTGGACGAAATCATGGCCCACGATCAGCGTTATGACCGCGCCGAAGAATACATGGAGGTGTGTTACCAACTGTGGGAACACTCATGGGAAGAAAACGCGATGGTGCGTGATCAGGTGAACGACATGTTGATCGATCCGAGCAAGGTTCACGAAATCAATTACCAGGGCCGGTATTTCACCGTGCCAGGACCGCATATGTGCGAGCCCTCGCGCCAGCGCATACCGGTGCTTTATCAGGCGGGTGGCTCGGGGCGTGGTGTGAAATTCGCAGCACGTCATGCCGAGGCGGTGTTTGGCGTGTACCCGACGCGCCCCAGTTGTCGCGCCGCCATCGAGGCTTTGACACGCGCCCTGGTCGCTGAGGGTCGTGCGCGCGAAGACGTCAAATATTTTCCCGGTATCTCGGTGGTTGTTGCCCCCACCGATGCCCAAGCGCAGCTGAAGTTGGACACTTGTCGGCAATATGCCAGCCCCGACGGTGCGCTTGCGTTGTTCAGCGGTTGGGTGGGTATCGACCTTGCCAAACTCGAATCGGGCAAGATGCTCAAGGATATGAAAACCGACGGCATCGAGACTTTTCTACAGTTTCTCGTCAGCGTCGACCCCGAGCGTGATTGGACCATGGAAGAAGTGGGACAAGAATTTTCGATCGCCAGCGTG
>JANOXY010000120.1:0-1526 GCA_031418675.1 Pseudomonadota bacterium | reverse complement strand
GAAAGGAAGGGCTCTCCTTGCGCGCGCACCTTCCGAGCAATTTGGGCTATGTCCGCGTTATCGGATTCAATATCTGCTTGGAAAGAAACTTGATCGTGATAAGTAAAGACCAGTTCGCTCCCAGCCGCGCTACTGCGTGCGATTGTTTGCAGTGTCCGCAGGTTCGCTTCGCGAGTGAGATAAGGGGAGACGCCCAGCCAAGAGAACATGGCTGGCTTCGACTTAGCAAAGGTTGAACGCGAAAGGACCGTGTCGAGTTCTTCTGCGGCGAGGTCAGCGGCCAAGAAATGGACCGCTTGTGGCGACGGCATTTTTAGGTTTTTCAGTTGTTCTAGCTTCAATGCCTGAGTTGCCGGATGGTCGATCTCATAGATTACCAAGTCATCGCTTTTAGCGGGTCTCCTCAAAGCGTAGCTATCAAATCCCGCACCGACCAGTACGTACTGCTTCACCCCTCGACCTATCGCGGAGGCCAAAGCATCTTCCGTGTACCGCGACCGCGTAATCACTCCTGGATAAAAGGGGATACTGGAAACCCAGTCGTCAATAACTGTTTCATCGTCTCTACCCATTTTCGCTACCGCCATCTTGCGTAGGGTCGCCTTTACCACAGAGGGAATCAGAAGGCCCCCCCAGGGATCACAGAGGACTTGCTGTGCATCTGCCCGCGTGTGCAGTGCGCGGGCGAATGCGCATATCAGCGCAGTAAGACTTGCCTTTGTATGTTCCACATGTCTCTCCATTATCTTGTATCTTGTTGCGAAGATTATAGAAATCAGAACGGTGCGCCCACCAGCGGGCGTCTCCCGAACCCGAACACGGCATTCGTCGCCTGTGGGCCCCAACGCAGATTTGATGGCGAAATGTCGAAGTTGCCGCCCGTCGGTTCAATAGAGAAGCACAAATTTGTTGGGCAAGATGACGCAGGATGCATTGGTCCGCGAGACGCGAACCAGGCCAGTGGTTCGTAGGTGATTGTCTCCGGCGAGGGCTGAGCGTGTTTGAGCGGCTGCTTTGACCGTCGCTGGTGACCGGAATGTAGAAAGTCCAGCGGCTGTTCGTGGCCGACCAAAGTCATTTGCCGCACTGCAGCGATTAAAGGTCAAACAGCTGGGAAGAGCCGGTGTGCCATGGTCATCCGAGACGAGCTTGCCTCTGCGTAGCCAGCCGCTGAGCCTGTTTAGGCGCACCAATCTGCTCGTAGCCCTGCTCAGCCTGGCTTAAGAGTCGCTCGCTGGCGACCTCATCGTCGAGAGCCGCAAACAGCTCGGCGCGCCATTCGCAAAGTGCAGGTGCCAGCGAACGTGCGCCCGTGCGTTCGATGAGTTGTGAGGCAGCCGCAATCGCAGTTTCGGCGGCATCGCGCGCGGCTGGTCCATCGCGTCGAAGCATCGCGCGCGCAAGTACGCCTTGTGAAATGGCTTCATAAATCCCTTTCAACGATCCGTGGCTGAGCATGATTGCCTCCTTGGCCGCAGTCTCCGCCGTCTCACAATCACCTGCGGCGAGCAGCGCTTCAGCCAATA
>JANOXY010000119.1:0-8988 GCA_031418675.1 Pseudomonadota bacterium | reverse complement strand
CGCGGTGCTGATCATCGCGTTTTTCTACGCGCAAGGCATACGGCTGTCAGGTCTGTTGATGGTGTTGGTTGGGGTTGGCCTGATGCTGCTTCTGCAGCGTCTTGCTCGACGCCCCATCGCGGTCTTTGTGTTGCCTGCCTTGCTGGTCTGGGTCGGCATGTTGAGTGCGCACATTCATCCAGCCATCGCCGGCGTGGTATTGGGTCTGCTGACGCCTGTGCATGACGCCAGTGGCAGTCCAGTCGAACGGCTCGAAGCGGCTTTGCACCCGTGGGTGGCCTACGGTGTGATGCCACTCTTCGCCCTGGCCAACGCCGGGGTAGTTTTGAGCACTGACGCGAGCACCGCAGCGGGGCTCAGTGTCGGGGTGATGGCTGGCCTGCTGGTGGGCAAGCCCCTGGGCATATTGCTCGCCGCACGTCTCGCCGTGAGCACCGGTTTATGCGCACTGCCAGCGGGTGTGACGTGGCGCGGCATGCTGATAATCGGTGTGCTGGCGGGCATTGGTTTCACGATGGCAATTTTTATCGCCAATCTCGCGTTTCACGATGCTGCCTTGCTGGCGCAAACCAAGCTGGCGGTAATGGCTGCTTCCCTGAGCGCGGCTCTTGCCGGCCTGCTGCTCGGGTTTAGCCTGTTGCGCCGGGCAGCGTGACGGTCGCGCCCTCAATCCTCTGCAATGCGGCTATGGCGCCGGGTATCCGGCATCAGCAGATAAACCACCAACGACCCGCCGATCACCATACTCACGTAAGTGAAGAACCAGGTCTCGTTACCGGCTTGTTTGAACGCGAGCGCGACATATTCGGCGGTGCCACCAAACAGCGCATTGGCCAGCGCGTAGGGCAGGGCGACACCTAAAGCGCGGACCTCGGTCGGGAACAGTTCGGCCTTGACCACCGCGTTGACCGATGAGTAGGCCGATACGATCAGCAGCGACAGGGTCACCAGCAGGAAAGCGCTAGCCATGTCCTGAGTGGTGGACAGCATCGACAGGATGGGCCAGGTGAACGTCGTGCCCAACACACCGAAGGTGAGCAGGATCGCGCGTCGGCCCACGTGATCCGACAACGCGCCCACCAGTGGCTGCACCAGCATGAAGATCGCAAGCCCGCCGGCGATGATCTGACTGGCCTGGCCGGTGCTGAAACCGGAGGTGTTGACCAGGAACTTCTGCATGTAAGTTGTATAGGTGTAGAAGGCGAGCGTGCCACCGGCAGTAAGACCGATCACCGTCAGGGACTCGCGCGGATGGCTCTTCAACAAGTACATGGTGGTGGCTTTCTCGCCGCTGCGGGTCTTGAAGGAGGGTGTTTCGTCCATGCCGCGCCTGAGCCAGAACACCGCCAGCGCCAGACCGCCGCCGAGGAAAAACGGCACGCGCCAGCCCCAGGTCTGCATCTGCGTCGGTGTGAGCGTGGCGGTCAGGATGAGCAACAAGGCCATCGCGATGAGCTGTCCCATGATGAGGGTCGAATAAAAAATGCCCGACCAGAAGCCGCGGTTGCTGCGCTCGGCCATTTCCGACAGGTAGGTGGCGGACACGCCATATTCGCCGCCCATGCTGGCACCCTGCAGAATGCGGGCGAACACCAGTAGCGTCGGTGCCGCGACGCCGATCTGCGCTTGGCCGGGACACAGGGCGATCAGCATCGAGCCGAAGCACATCAGGTTCACCGAAACCACCATGGCGGCTTTGCGCCCGCGTCGATCGGCATACAAACCCATCAGCCAGGCACCCGCGGGTCGCGCAAAGAAGCCCACGCCGAACACAGCCGCGGTATTGAGGAGCTGGCTGGTTTGATCCTGGCCAGGGAAAAAGATCTTGGAAAAATACAGGCCGAAGGCCGCATAGACGAACCAGTCAAAGCTCTCCACGACGTTGCCGGCCGAGCCGGCGATGATGGAGCGCAGGCGATTCGTGCCAGGCGCTGGGACCTTTACGGTAGTCAAGATTGTTCCTATGTGGGTCGCGCTAGGCGCAACTATCGGCTGGCGTGGAAATCACTCGGAATAATCGTTCCGTTATGCTCGCGTGACCTACAACTCGCCATCGCGGCGCGTGGGAAATTGAATGTCGGCCCGATTATCGTTCTTCGTCACCGAACACCGAAAGGCCCCAAGCGCCCGCAACCTGTCTCAGGTGCCTGCCGTCAGCTTGCGTCTGCCCAGGTGACAAGGCAGGCTGGGGGCATCAATTGATCAAGGAAGCTTCCATGGCTGCGAGCCCCCATCGCACGCGAGCGGTGCGCCTGCAGGTCGGTCACAGCAGTGTGACCGGCATCGGCATGGAGCGCCGCCGTTTCGGTGATGTCTTCTATCTTTGCATGTCCATGTCCTGGCCGCGCCTGCTGGCGTGTTACGGCCTGTTTTTTATCGTCATCAATATTTTTTTCGCGACCCTGTTTGCGCTCGATCCGCTTGCCGTAATCGGGCGGCAGCCACCCACCTGGCTCGATCTGATGTTCTTCAGCATTGAAGTTTTTGGCACCGTCAGCTTTGGGGGTTTTCAACCGGGCAGTGCCTATGGCCACCTGCTGGCTTCGGCTGAAATTCTATGCGGTATCGCGAGCTATGCTTTCATGACGGGCTTGACCTTCGCGCGCTTCACAAGGCCCAAGGCCGAATTGCTGTTTGCACACCACCCGGTCATCACGCGGCGCGACGGCCAGCTTATGCTGGTCACGCGGGTTGCCAACATGCGTCACAACGAGTTGAGTGACGTGCAGGCCAAATGCTGGATGATGATCAATGAAATCGTCGACGGCAAACATCTGGGCCGGCGTGTTTATCGAGCCGCGCTCCAGCGCGACGACAATCCACTGGTGATGCTGTCATGGTTGCTTTATCACGTCATCGATGAGAGCAGTCCACTGTTTGGCATGGATGCCGCGGAGATGGAGCGGCGCGATGTGAATGTCGCCTACATCGTCATTGGTCACGACGAGGGTTTCACCCAGGAAATACGCGCCCGTCATTTTTATCATCATGAAGAGATCCGCTGGTACCACGCCTACGTCGATACGGTGATCCAAACCAGCGTGGGTGAGGTGCACGTGGATTTCAGCAAGTTTCACGATACACGCCCGCTGGAGGCGCCGTCGGAAACGCTCTGAGATGCGTTAAACCGCCGATCGATGCGGTATCTGACCGGTGTTTTCGAGATCGGCCACGCGGCGTCGCACATCGTCAAAAGCGCGTGTGATGGCCACGCTCAGCTCGTGCAGCTTGTTGAGGTCGCCAGCAGCCGCTGCTTCGTCAGCCTGGGCAGCCAGAGCCGCTAACTGGCGCGCGTCAACGTTGGCCGCCACACCGCGCAATTGATGGGCGTGGCGGTTCACTTCTTCGAACGCGCCGTGATTGACAGAAGTCATGAGTGTGGTGAGTCGGGCCGGTGTATCGCGCAAAAAGGTCGTCAGCACGGTTGCCAACAAGCCTTCGTCGTCGCCGAGTCGCTCGCGCAACGAAGCGAGATCGAGCACGGCGTCGCTCACGCTGGCATTGAGCGCGGGAGATGGTCCATGCCCTTGGGTCGCGGTGTCTGGCAGCCATTTGGCCAGCAAAGCCTTCAGCTGCACCGTGTCTATCGGCTTGGTGATGTAGTCCGACATACCGGCCGCGAGGCAGCGTTCGCGATCACCGGGCTGGGCATGGGCGGTCATGGCGACGATGGGAATGTTGCAGTTGCGCGCCGCGCTATCGCCACTGCGCACGGCGCGGGTTGCAGCGTAACCGTCCATCTCCGGCATCTGGCAATCCATCAACACCAATGCATAGTCGCGACTGGCCAGCGCTTCGAGTGCGGCAAAGCCGTTGACCGCGACATCGATACCGTAGCCCAGGCGCGCGAGTATGCCGCGTGCGACTTCCTGGTTGACAACATTGTCTTCCACCAGCAGCAGATGGGCACCATTGGCACGGCGTTCGCGCAGGCTATGGCGGGTGATCAATTCTGCCGCCGGATTTCCCTGCGCATCCTGCAAGCCCAGCGCCTGACACAAACAGGCGTGCAGGTCGTCAACGTGGGCGGGCTTGGGTAAATAGGCAACAAAGCCTGCCTCGCGCGCCGCCTGAGCGTCGCCGCGTCGTGCGCTGGAACTCATCAAGACCAGGGCCGGCGGAGTATTGATGTTCAGTTCGGCTATCGCCTGGCCGAGACTCAAGCCATCACCGTCGGGCATCTGGAAATCGATGACGGCGATCTGCACCGCTTCACCGGCGGCCGCTGCAAAGCGCAGATAGTCGAGCGCTAGCGCGCCACTGGCGACGGTTTCGCAACGCACCCCCCACACCCGCAAATAGGCCGCCACTACTTCACGATGAGTGAGGTTGTCATCGACCACCAGCACATGGGCACCACGAATATCGGCAATGGCTGGCGCCGCCTGGCGTGTAGCGACGACCGCGAAGGAAAGCTCGAACCAGAACGTCGAGCCGCACCCCGCCGCACTGCTGAACCCTATGCTGCCACCCATTAGTTCACAGAGCTGTTTGCAGATAGCAAGCCCAAGTCCGCTGCCGCCATATTCGCGCGTGACCGAACTATCGGCCTGGGAAAAACTCTTGAACAGCAGGGCTTGTTTGTCGGCGGCAATGCCGATGCCGGAATCCCGAACCGAAAAGCGCAAGCTCAAGCGGCCGTCGTGCTCGGCCACGCTGGTGACGGTTAATACGACTTCGCCATGGTGGGTGAACTTGATGGCATTGCCGAGCAGGTTAACCAGCACCTGGCGTACACGTCCCGGGTCGCCCTCGAAACTGCGCGGCAGCTGCGGGCCGACGTCGCACACCAGCTCGAGGTTTTTGTCCTGGGCGCGCGGCGCCATGCTGCGTGCCACGTCGCGCACCAGTGCCTGTAAATCGAATTCGATAGCGTCGATCTGCAGTTGGCCCGCTTCGATCCGTGAAAAATCCAGAATGTCGTTCAACAGGGTGAGCAGGGCGTCGGCGCTGTTGCGTGCGGTGGAAACAAAGTCAGCCTGCTCCTGATCAAGAGCGGTGTCGCCCAGCAGGTCGAGCATGCCGAGCACGCCGTTCAACGGTGTGCGGATTTCGTGACTCATATTGGCGAGAAAATTGCCCTTCGCGTGATTGGCCGCTTCGGACTGGAACTGGGCGCGCTTGAGGGCGATTTCGCGCAACTTCTGCGCGGTGATATCCCGCGCAAACGTGATGACGCAGCCCTGTTCGCCGATATCGGGTGCGAGTTTCATCGACACCGACACCGGTACATCGCGACCATCGGCGGTTTCGTAAACCGATTCCATGACGATCGCCTTGTCGGGATCGCGGGCCAGCGCCTCGCGCATCGCGGTGCGTTTGTCACCCACAATCATCAAATCGAACTGGAAGGGTGGCATGGCCAATAGCTCTTCGTTCGAGTAACCCAGCAGGGTGCTGGCGGCGCGATTGGTATAAACGAAGCGATCGGTGGCGACATCGCGGATGAAGATCGCATCGCCGGCGACGTCCATGGCGGTATTCATTTCCGACAGTGCTTGTTCACGTGCCAGCCAGGCACTGACATCGCGCACGATGACCACAACGCGTCCGCGTTTGTCGCCGAGTGGACTGACGGCGTAGTGCAAAGAGGCTTCGACGGGAATCTGTTTACCATCACGGTGGGTCACGCGCGTCATCAGCGTCAGTGTCTTTCCCATACCGCCCAACAGCTGCGCGATAAGGTCGCGCGCAGTCGTTTCGTCGATATCTTTCGCGATATCGAGCACGTTTGTTCCGAGTAACTGATCAGCACGGTAGCCCGTGCCGCGGCAGGCGCCTTCATTCACATAGACCAGACTTAAACTGTCGGGGTCGATGATAAAGATTTGATCCGACGCGGCATCCAATGCGGCGGTCACCTCGCGCAAGGTTGCCTCCCGATTGCGCGCTTCGTCGACATCGATGTTCTGGCCGATGATACGCAGTGCGGTGCGCTGATCGTGATCGGTTTCGACTATCCGCCCGACTGAGCGCGTCCAGCGATAACTACCATCGGCGCAGCGCACCCGTGCTTCGAAGTCCAGCCGCTCGGTGCGGTGATTGAGAAAGTCCCCAAGCGCGCGGGTGACTTGCGTGCGGTCATCGGGATGGACGCGTTCGAAATAGGCGCTGACCGGGATGCGGTCTTCGCCGGCCAACTCGCCCAGCATGCCCCAGTAAGTGTGATTGGTGACGACCATCCCGGCGTCGACGTTCCAGTCCCACAGGCCGACACTATTGGTACTCATCGCGAGTTCTGCCAGTTCGCGGGCCTCGCGCAATTGCTGGTCAGCGAGCAGTTGCGCGCTGACATCCTGATAGCGCCCAAGCAAACCAATCACCGCGCCGTCTGCGTCGCGCAACGGGGACAGATTACAGCAGACGGGTAGCTCAACACCCCCGGCGATTGGTAACTGACGTGTGACCGAGAGTGCCAGGCTGTGGCCGTCCAGGATACGTCGCTCCTCAGCGGCCATGGCCTCGGCTATTGTGTGCCAGACCAGGTCGGCGTCGCTCAGCCCGACAACACAGGCCACATTGGCGAGTCCGGCATCACGGGCAAACGCTGCATTACAGCCGGCGTAGCGGCCGGCGCTGTCTTTCCAGAATACGCGCTTGTCTATGGAGTCGAGCACCTGCTGGTGAACGCCCACCTGCGCGGTCAACAGCGCGGAGGGCGGCGATTTAAATTGCGTGCTGGTCATGGCAGATCCCTGAGGCCGGAGCGCCGCACCCGGTAATGAGCGGGCACATAGCGTGCAAGCCTTAGCGGCGGCGGCTGGCGCCGCCTTTACCTCCGGGGCATCCCGCTTAAGCCACTTGGGCGTCGGTCGCTAGAGGCAGTCTGGCCCAGGCCCACAACCGTCACAGAGTTGGGAATGGCGCCGCAACGCCAAGCTTCAAGGGGAATCACCGCTATGCATCAAGCCTCAGCCGTCCCTATCGAGCCCGCAAACGGCACGGACAGCGCCCCCCACGCGCTGGTTGTCGACGACGAACCAACCAATCGCCTCATTCTGCGCGGTCTGCTCGGCCGACTAGGCTTCCGCGTGACCGAATGCGTGAATGGCGCTGAAGCGGTCGCGCTCAGCGCTGAAACCTGTTTCGACATCATCTTCATGGACGTCATGATGCCGGTGATGGATGGTATTGCTGCGACGCGCATCATGAAAGCGCGCGAACTGCAGCGTTTTGTGCCGATTATTTTTTTGACCGCTTTGTCCGACGAGAGCACGGTCGCGCGTTGTCTGGACGCCGGCGGCGACGATATTTTCGCCAAACCCTATAGCGCCGCAGTGTTGCGCGCCAAGATCGCAGCGCTGCAGCGCATCCAGGCATTGCAGGATCGCATTACTTCTCTGCATGCGCAGCTGGTCAGCGACGAACAAGTGGCGGAGAAGTTATTTTCGCGGGTGGTCGGCTCCGGCAATTTCTCCCATCCCTCGATATGCGCTGAATTACATCCCGCTGAACGTTTCAGCGGTGATGTTTATCTGACCGCGCGTGCGCCCTCGGGTGATATCTATATTCTGCTTGGCGATTTCACCGGTCATGGTCTGGCGGCGGCGATCGGCGCCTTGCCGGTCTCGGAGGCCTTTCGTGCCATGACGGCCAAGGGATTTGCGCCCGAACAGATTCTGCGCAGCATTAATCGCAAGCTGAACACCGTATTTCCCACCGGCATGTTCATGGCCGCCTTGTTTATCGCGATTGATCCGAGTCTTGAATATTTACGTGTGGCCAATTGTGGTATGCCCGACCTGCTGGTGTTCGGTCCTGATCCCGCGCAACCGGTCACCAACATCGTCGCCCACAGCCTCGCACTGGGTATCACCCAGGACATGTTCCTGCGTGACGGTGCGCGTACCCTGCGCATAAAACCCGGTGCGCGGGTTTTGATGGCCTCCGATGGTTTATTCGAAGCGGTCGCGCCCGATGGCAGCGCCTTTGGCACCGACCGTGTGCTGGCCATCATGCGCGACGCAGAATTCAAGAACAGCCATGGTCTGCCGCGGGTCTTGGCCGAGCTCAAGCGTTTTTGCGGTCCCGGCCCGCAGGCCGACGACATCACCGCCATTGAGATCCTGTGCGATGAGACGCTTGTGGCGCCCGCTGACAGCGCCATATCCGAGGTCGCGCCGGCGACGGCCGGTCTGCGCGACGCCTGGCAATTGAACCTGACCTTACGGGGCCCGCGTCTAGCCGACACCGACCCGGTGCCCTTGCTCATGAATCAAATCCACGAACTGGCAGGTGCCGACGCGCAGCAAAGTGCTTTGTTTACCATCCTGACCGAATTGTTCATCAATGCACTCGACCATGGCGTACTTAAGCTCGGCTCAGAACTGAAGTCTGAGCGAAACGGCTTCGAGGCTTACATGGAGAAACGTGCGCGCCGTCTGGAAAACCTCACGGACGGCTGGGTGAACATCGTTGTATCCGCTGCAGCAGGCCACGATGGTCTCGAAATCGCCGTCACCGACAGCGGTGACGGCTTCGATGTCGACGCCTACTATCGCGACCGCAGCAGCGTTGCGCCGCGCACCTATGGCCGTGGTCTGGCTTTGGTTCGAGCCTTGAGTGACTCGGTCGAACATGATCAGTCCGGCACCCTGACCAAGGCCCGTTATCGTTGGCGTTAAATGACAGGACGAAGATTTGCCATGGATCTGCGCTGTAGTGCCGACGCTGCGCGACGCGCCATCGTTTAACCCACACTCATCTCGCGCTGAGACGCATAGGCGTATAGGTGCCGCAACGGCCTGCGCTTGACATCACAACATGGGGATGGAAACCTCATGGCGTGTCAGGCCCACAAATCCCCACCGATCCACCCCGCAGTGCAATGCCCACGGCCAGCGATCGCCAGTGGCTGTTCCGCTTGTTTTTTCTGGGCGCCTTTGCCTACCTCATCTATCAGTCCCTGTTGATCCTGTCACCGTTTGCCACGGCACTGACCGCCGCGCTGATCGTGACCATGGTGTTCTATCCACTGCATGCGCGCAT
>JANOXY010000118.1:0-4091 GCA_031418675.1 Pseudomonadota bacterium | reverse complement strand
TGCGCAGATTCTCGATTATGTGAAGCGCATTGGTGACGAGGTCATCGGACGGGTTTGAAACCACGCGAGCAGCGCTCGCCGAGCGAGCGCTGCTGGTTTTTGTGCCGACCCACAAACAACTCGCAAGCCCTGCGTAATTTTCTGGATACCCCATGAGCGATCCCGGTGCCGCGCCGCTGCCGGCCCCTCCCACGGCTATGCGTCAAGGGCTGAGCCTTGCCCTGATCGCGCTCACGCTCGCACTGGCCTATGGCAGCTGGTACGCCTACAGCGTATTTCTGGTGGCCTTGCTGAAAGACTTCGGCTGGAGTCGCTCAGTGCTGGGCGGGGCATTTTCGCTTTTTGCTCTGGTGCAGGGCGCGGCCAACCCACTGCTGGGCATGCTGTGCGACAAAGTGCGGCCGCCGGCGGTGGTGGCGTTTGGCAGTATTGCGCTGGGCGCCACGCTCTACCTCGATAGTTTTATCAGTCAGCCTTGGCATCTGTATGCCTGCTTCGGTGGCCTGACTGCGGTGGCAGTTGCCTTTTGCGGCTGGATTCCGGCGGTTGTGCAGGTTCAGCGTCGCTTTCGACGGCGGCTGGGGCTGGCGCTGGGCATTGTCAGTTCCGGCGTCGGTTTTGGCATGCTGGTGGTCGTGCCGTTATGCCAGCACCTTATCGACCTGCATGGCTGGCGTGACGCATTTCGCGTGTTGGCCATGATCTGCACCGGCATCACCTTGCCGGCCGCCCTGTTTCTTCTGTACGAAACGCCTGCCTACGCGCCGGCGCCGATACGCCAAACCAGCAGCGCGCTGGCTGAGCCAGCGAAGGCCGGTCACACACTCACGCTGAAGCAGGCGATGCACACCACGCCCTTCTGGCTGATGGTTGGCACATTTTTCTTTGGCAGCGTCTGTTCCCAGACCTTGCATGTGCATCAGGTTGCCTTCCTCGTTGATCACGGCATTAGCGCCATGGTGGCAGCGTCGGTGGTGGGTGTGGTCGGGTTCGCGAGTATCGTTGGCAAAACGGGTGGCGGCTGGCTGTCGGACAGAATAGAACGCGAGCTGGTCTACATTGGCGGCGTGGCGGTGCTGGTGGGCTCGGTTGGCGCACTGCTCATGGTGGGCATTCGTCCCACCCACTGGGGTGCTTATGGTTACGCGGTGATGCTGGGCATTGGTTATGCAGTGACAGCAGCGATCATGCCCGCCATGGTCGCCGATCGTTTTCAAGGCCGCCATTTCGGCTCGATTCTCGGCGTGGGATTGTTTGGCAGTGCCGCCGGCAGCGCCTTCGGACCGTGGTTGAGCGGTTACCTGCACGACGTTACCGGCAGTTATACCTTGCCCTTCGTGATCGCGGCCGCGGCCGGTTTGCTGGCCTGTTGCGCCGGCTGGCTTGCGCGTCATCTGCGGCGCTCAGCGCTGAACGTTGACGGCGGGTGAAGGGTGGCAGCAAGCCAAGCATAATAGAGCCACTTCGATGCGAGCCGTAGCCACGTGGGACGTGGGTCAGGTTCTCAAACTCATCACAACAAGGGGAAGCGCATGAAACTCGACTCATCCATCGTTGCCGTCGTCACCGGCGGTTCGTCCGGCCTCGGCGAAGCCACCGCCCGAACCTTAGCCGCCAAGGGCGTAAAGGTCGCAATTTTCGACCTCAACGAGGAAAAAGGGGCGGCCCTCGCCAAAGAACTGGGTGGGGTGTTCTGCAAGGTGAATGTCTGTTCTGACGCCGACGTTGATGCTGGTTTTGCCACCTCGCGAGCGGCCCTCGGCCAGGAACGTATCCTGATCAACTGTGCCGGGACGGGCAATGCGGTCAAGACCGCGAGTCGCGACAAACAAACCGGTGCAATCAAACATTTTCCCATTGACGCCTTTGACAAGATCATTCAGATCAACCTGGTTGGCACATTCCGCTGCATCGCGAAGTCTGCGGCCGGTATGCTTGCCGTCGAGCCTCTTGATGAGTTCGGTGAGCGGGGTGTGATCATCAATACCTCCAGCGTTGCAGCGGAGGACGGCCAGATTGGCCAGGCATCCTATGCGGCGTCCAAAGCGGGCGTGGTTGGCATGACACTGCCCATTGCGCGTGATTTGATGAACGACGGTATTCGTGTCAACACCATCCAGCCTGGCATCTTCAATACGCCCCTTTTGCAGGGCGCGCCGGAGAACGTGAAGGCTTCCTTGGCGGCCTCGGTACCCTTCCCCAAACGGCTCGGTGTACCCGCCGAGTTCGCGCATTTGGCGGTTGCCATGATCGAAAACGGCTATTTCAATGGTGAGTCGGTGCGCCTCGACGGCGCCATCCGTATGGCGCCACGCTGAGGCACGCCATATGGGCTGTGGTCGCCAAAATGACAATTGCTAACGTGACAAACGGCGCTGACCTGCCCTTTAATCTAGGGTCTGCGTCGAGGCGTCACGTTGGCGCAGTCCTTAAGGTCGGCTGCGGCCGGCAAAGTACCCCTCTTCGAACGGGACGGAAGCGACAATGGAGAGAATCAAAGAGGCGCTGAACGCAGCGCGTGCCGAGCGCGATCGTCGGCTGAGCGACACCGACATCGTCAACGGGGTGGCGCGGCGACTGCGCCTGTTCGCGAGCTTCGAAAATCTGGGCGAAGACGCGCGGCGCGCGGTGGCGGCCGCTGGTGAGATCATGGATGTCGACAGTGGCGATGCCATCTGTCACCTCGGCGAACGCGACGAATGTGTTAATTACCTGCTGGAAGGCATGGTTCGCATTGAGACCGCCGACGGCAGTACACGCGATCTGCACGCGGGTGATGGTCCGGCGCGCCATGCGCTGGACGAGCCGGGCTACAAGATTGCCAGCATTATCGCTACCCATCCGTCGCGCGTGTTTCGTATTGATCCCTTGCGATTGCCAGGTACGCCGGCGGTGGGCAGCACTACGGCGGCGCCGGTGGGCGCCTATGCGGAAACTTTTTCGGGGCAGCAATTGGCTATGCTGGTCGGCGCGTTGCGCAACGAACACCGAGGCTTGAACGGCGTCGCGGAAGCCCCCAACCACACGGCCGAAGTGGCTGTCGGCGAACGTACCCTGGGCGTTGATTTCGAGTTGCCTGATCTGGAATCCACACGCAAGCCCGCCTTGCCGAGTGACGAGTCGGACGGCTTGGCGGTTGGCTCGGTGTCGGCCGCGCAGATCGATCCGTTAGCGAGCCTGAGCAGGGCCTTTGAGGCGCAAGTGCGGCAG
This sequence comes from Pseudomonadota bacterium, assembly GCA_031418675.1. Lineage (GTDB taxonomy): Bacteria > Pseudomonadota > Gammaproteobacteria > JADJYF01. Next base: position 881 of record JANOXY010000118.1, on the reverse strand, counting down.
CACGTCGACGGTATCCGCCAGGAAGAGCGCGCCCGTGCGCAGGTAAAGCTCAAGACCTACGGTGAGAAGCTCAAGGCCCAGGCGGAGGAACAGCTACGGACCAAGGTCAAGGCGATAAGAGCGCGTTTCGAACAGGCCAACGCCGCGCGGGAGCAGGACATTCGCAAGCGGTACGCACAACTGCTCGAACTCGCGAATCGACTCACACGCCAGAAGGCAGAGATAAATCAGGCGCGCCACCAGATCGAAGAAAAGCTCGGGCGTGCTGAAACCCTGCACCGCGAGCTGGCCGAATTGGGTGGCGTGGTGAGCGGGCATCTGGACCAGATCGACGAGATGCTGCCCCGCGATGACAGCGATATGAATCGCGAACTGACCGCCGACAGTGCCGCGGCCGAACCCGAGGCTGGCTATCCGGTCGAGGCGGTTCCCACCACCATCAATCATTGAGCAGCGCCGTCGGGCTGCGCCCCGGCGCGCGGCGGCTCGCGCAAATTGCCGTCGGTTTCACGACTAGCCCTAGTGAATGTGCAGCAGAATCGGCGTAGGCTGATTGCCGCCCGATTAAATACAAGAAGATCAGCCCGATGTACGAGACCTTCTACGGTCTGAAGGCCAAACCCTTCAGCCTGCTACCGGATCCGGCCTATTTGTTCCACAGCCGCCAGCATCAGGTGGCGCTGTCCTTGCTCGAATATGCCGTGAACAATCAGCTGACGGTATCCGCCATGAGCGGTGAAGTGGGCTCGGGCAAAACGACCTTGGTGCGTGAGCTGATCAACAAGCTTGGCGACGGTGTCACGGTCGGCCTGATCTCCAATACCCATCGCTCCTTCGGCAATCTGATGCAGTGGATATGTTCGGCATACAACATTCCCTGC
>JANOXY010000117.1:0-13824 GCA_031418675.1 Pseudomonadota bacterium | reverse complement strand
TATCAGTACTTGTTTTGAACGTCTGGCCGCCGGCCGTAACAAGGGGCTGGTGACCTTCATCAGTGCCGGTGATCCCTCGCCGGCTGCCACGCCCGAGCTTATGCACGCATTGGTGCGCGGCGGTGCTGACATTATCGAGCTCGGCGTGCCGTTTTCGGATCCAATGGCCGATGGTCCGGTGATCCAACGCGCCAGCGAAAGAGCACTGGCGGTCGGTACGACACTCGACGATGTGTTCAGCTGTGTTGCACGCTTCCGCCAAACCGATGACACCACGCCGGTGGTGTTGATGGGCTATTTAAATCCTTTCGAGCACGTCGGTGCGGCAGGTTTCGGCGCGCGCGCAAAAGCGGCTGGGGTCGATGGCGTGCTGGTCGTGGATTTGCCACCCGAAGAAGCGCGGGATTTTAATCGCGCAGTGAAGGCGGCTGGGGTCGATCAGGTATTCCTGGTGGCTCCCAATTCCAGCAGTGAGCGCATCAGCATGATCTGCGCCTATGCATCAGGCTTCGTGTACTTCGTCGCGGTCAAAGGGGTGACCGGAGACAAGGCGCTCGACGTCGAGCTTATCAACCAACGCATTGCCGAAACACGACAACTGTCCAGCTTGCCCGTTGGCATTGGTTTTGGTATCCGCACGGCGCAATCTGCTGCCGTTGCCGCAGGCAGCGCTGACGCCATCATTGTCGGCAGCGTGTTGGTCGAGATTGTCGAGCAGCATGGCAACAATACCAGTGCCGCTGCGGCGACCTTGGAGGCCTTCGTGCGCACCCTGCGAGGCGCGATTGACGCCCGGGCCAATGCAGCATGAGCGGCGATGGCAAACTAAGCTGGTTCAAGCGGCTGCTGCCGGCCAGCATTCGTACCGAAGGTTCGGTCAAGCGCTCTATTCCTGAAGGGCTGTGGACCAGCTGTCCCGAATGCAAGGCGGTGCTTTATCGCGCCGAGCTTGAACGGAATTTCGAGGTCTGCGTGAAGTGTGGACATCACATGCGTTTGTCGGCGCGCCGTCGACTGCTGCGCTTCCTCGACAACGACGGACCGAAAGAACTGGCGACCGGCGTTGGCCCGGTCGACTTCCTCAAATTCAAAGACAGCAAGCGTTACAAAGATCGTATCGCCGCCGCTCAAAAAGAAACGGGAGAGATCGACGCTCTGCTGGTCATGGAAGGGCGCGTGTTGGGTGTGCCTTTGGTTGCATCTGCCTTCGAATTTCAGTTCATGGCCGGATCGATGGGATCGGTTGTCGGGGAGCGCTTTGTGCGCGGTGTGCGCCGCTGTCTGGATGCACGCCTGCCCTTCGTGTGTTTCACCGCCAGCGGTGGCGCGCGTATGCAGGAAGCGCTGGTTTCGCTTATGCAGATGGCCAAGACCAGTAGCGCTATCGCTGAGATGCGCGAAGCGCGGCTGCCCTACATTGTGGTGCTGACCGATCCGACGACCGGTGGTGTATCGGCCAGTCTCGCCATGCTCGGCGACGTTATCATCGCCGAGCCCAATGCGCTGATCGGTTTCGCCGGACCGCGCGTGATCGAACAGACTGTCCGTCAGGTATTGCCGGAAGGCTTCCAACGCAGCGAATTCCTGCTTGAGCACGGCACGGTCGACATGATTGTCGATCGTCGTGAGATGCGACAAACCATCGCTTCGGTACTGGCTGTTTTCACCCACCAGCCGTCCCCGGTCGCTACGGCATCGGCCGCTGAGCGCAATCCGCCCACGGCGCCAGCGCGCGCCTGATGGCGGCTCAGGGTAGCGAGGTCCGGTCCGGACTGGCTCCCCCCGCGGCGGCCCCGCTGGGCGAATGGCTTGCGTGGTTGGAAGCCGGCCGCGGTGAGTATATTGATCTCGGTCTCGAGCGCTGTGCGGAAGTTGCCAGGCGGCTGGCACTCGCGCGTCCGGCACGGGTGGTCGTCACCGTCGCGGGCACCAACGGCAAGGGTTCGAGTGTCGCGCTGCTGGCCAGCATCTGGGCGAGCGCTGGCTATCGTGTAGGCGCTTATACCTCGCCCCATTTATTGCGCTACAACGAACGCATTCGTATTGGTGGCATGGCGGTGGACGACATCTGTTTAAGCCACGCGTTTGCCCGGGTTGAAGCGGCACGTGGTGGCGTGGCGCTCACGTATTTCGAATTCGGTACCCTGGCGGCGCTCAGTATCTTTGCCGAGAGCAAGCTTGACGTCGTGATCCTCGAAGTCGGGCTCGGCGGCCGCCTCGACGCCGTCAATATTATCGATGCCGATGTTGCGCTGATCGCCGCCATCGGCCTTGATCATGAAGAATGGCTCGGTAGCACGCGCGAACAGATCGCTACTGAAAAAGCAGGCATCATGCGCGCTGGTCGTGTTGCAGTGTGTTCCGATCATGATCTGCCGCATACCATGTTCGACCATGCCCGCGCCTGCGGCGCCCTGCCTGCGGTACTGGGAGTCGACTATGGGTTCGAGGATGAAGGACAGCATTGGACCTGGTGGTCGGGCCAGCAAGTGCTCGAGAATCTGCCGTACCCAGCGTTGCGCGGCGCCCATCAATTGCGCAATGCGGCCGGTGTGCTGAAGGTCATCGATACACTGCAGTCTCGTCTTCCGGTCGCCGTTGAGCAGATTGCGCAGGGCCTGAGCGCCGTCGTTTTGCCCGGTCGTTTTCATCGCGTTGCAGGCCCGGTCGAATACGTTATCGATGTTGCACACAATCCGCAGGCCGCTGAGATCTTCGTCGCAACCTTGGCAACAATGTCGCCCGCACCCCGCACTCATGCCCTGATCGGTATGCTCAGTACCAAGAATCATCGCGGCTTTCTCGTGCCTTTACTCGAGCATGTACAGCGCTGGCACTTCGCTACGCTGGGAGGCGTAAACGGCGCACGCGCAGAGACGCTGGCCCAGTGTCTCGGCGAGCTCGCGCCGCGTGCAGTAGCGCACTGTCACCCCCATGTCGCCGCAGCCCATAGTGCGATAGTCGCTGATGCACGGCCGGGCGATCGGGTGCTTGTGCTTGGTTCGTTTTTGACTGCGGGCGCGATGTTCGAGCAGCTTGCTTTGACTCCGGCGACGCCATGATGGACAGGCAGCTCAAACAACGGGTCGTGGGGGCCGGACTGCTGGTCGCTTTTGGCGTCATATTCATTCCTATATTTCTCGACAATGGTGGCGTCGAATCACCCGTGCCACCGTCCATGAACATCCCTCCGCCGCCAACCGAAGACGTTTCGCAACGGGCACCGGCGCTGAGTGAAGACGCGATAGCAGAAATGGAAGCGCAAGCTGACGAGGATGTTGAGCTGCCACCGCCACGCGTGCAGAGCGGTGAGGGCCGTGATGCCGAGTTGTTGCCAGCCGTTACGCCATCGGCCGGTGGCGAGCCACCACTCACGGCAGAAACCCTGGAAGAAGCTGCGACCGTTGTGACCCCGACTGCCGCTGACACTGCGCCATTAGAAACACCGGCGCCGCGCATGCAGCCGGCTATCCCCCGCAGCACGCCAACACCGTCCACAGGTCCGACAGCGGCCACCTCGCCGAGAGATCTCAAGCTTGCGGGTGGCCAGCCGGTGACTGTTGCTGGTGTTGAGCCCAAGCCTGGGGCTTTGCCCAAGCCCCACGACCTAAGCAAGCCGCTTGTGCGAGCGGTTGCTGCGGCTCGGGCAGCACCGCCTAAGGCTGCTGGCGAAACGAAACCGCCGGTGGCGCCACAGTTGGTGTCGGTGCCGGCCACTGTCGCTGGTTGGACCGTGCAACTCGGCAGCTTTGCTAGCGACTTGAACGCGCGCAAGCTGGTCGACAAACTGAAAGCGGCGGGCTATCGCGCTTACAGCGAACCGCGCTTGGAGCAGCGCGTTACAGTCTTCAAGGTGCGCGTCGGGCCCATGCCGGGCAAGGCTGAGGCCGAGCGCCTGCGCCAGCGTATTGAAGCGCAGTTCGAAGCGCGCGGCATGCTGGTCCCCGCCCACTGAAGCTCCACGGTCGCTGCCCCGCGCAGCTGTGGTCTGCTAAACTCCGCCCTTCCTCAACCGCCGGGCAAGGCATGAACTGGGCGGACATCACTATCATCTGCATCATTGCTTTGTCGGCGATCGTAAGCCTGTTTCGCGGATTCGTCCGTGAAGTCCTGTCGCTGGTGGCCTGGGTCGTGGCGTTTTGGGCGGCGATGGCCTTCTGGGGAAGCTTCGCTGCGTATCTCGAGCCGTACATCGCCATTCCGTTTGCGCGCATGGTGCTGGCCTTCCTCGGTGTGTTGGTAACCGTGCTGCTGGTTTTTGGCGTCATTAATTTCATAGTAGGCCGCTTGCTTGCCAAGACCGGCCTGAGTGGTCCTGATCGCCTGCTCGGCGCGCTGTTCGGTCTCTTACGCGGTGTGGCTATCGTGACTGTGCTGGTGGTCCTGGCCGGGTTGACGCCCTTGCCAGCTAATTCGTTCTGGATGCAATCGCGAATGCTGGTGGCTTTTCAGCCCGCCGCGCAGCTCGCGATCGCACAGCTACCGCCCGATCTGGCCGCTCGATTCAGCTACCCAAAGAGCGGCATCTAACATGTGCGGAATCATCGGCATCGTCGCAAAAACCGCCGTCAACCAAATGTTGTACGACGGACTGACGGTATTGCAGCACCGCGGTCAGGATGCCGCCGGTGTTGCCACCTACGAAGACGGCCGTCTCTATTTGCGCAAGTCAAATGGCCTGGTGCGCGACGTGTTCCATACTCGGCACATGGTCAATCTGCGTGGCCGCATGGGCATTGGCCATGTGCGTTACCCGACCGCCGGGGTGTCCTCGACCGCGGAAGCGCAGCCGTTTTATGTCAATTCTCCCTACGGCATCGCACTCGCGCATAACGGCAATCTGACCAATTCGGCCCAGTTGAAGCAGGAGCTTTTCGAAGACGATCTGCGCCATATCAATACCGAATCCGATTCCGAAGTGCTGCTCAACGTGTTCGCTCACGAATTGCAGAACCTGCACAAATTCCGTATCGATGCCGCGGATGTGTTCCGCGCTATTGAACGAGTGCATGAGCGTTGCTCAGGTGGTTATGCCGTCGTCGCGATGATCAGCGGTGTCGGCATCGTGGCGTTCCGCGATCCCTATGGCATCCGCCCGCTGGTGTATGGCCATCGCGAGACGGAGCAGGGTCGCGAATACATGGTGGCTTCGGAGTCAGTAGCCATTGATACGCTCGGTTTCGAACTGGTGCGCGATGTCGCCCCGGGCGAGGTGGTATTCATCAGCAAGGCCGGTGAACTTTTTACCCAGCAATGTGCCAAGACCACCCACTACACACCGTGCATATTCGAGCACGTTTATTTCGCCCGACCCGATTCCATCATCGATGGAATTTCAGTGCACAAGGCGCGCATGCGTATGGGCGAGGCCCTGGCCGAGAAGATCAAACGGGAATGGTCGGGGCACGACATCGACGTCGTCATCCCGATCCCCGACACTGCGCGCACCGCCGCCTTGGAGCTTGCCCACACCCTGGGTGTCAACTATCGCGAAGGTTTCATCAAGAATCGTTATATCCCGCGCACCTTCATCATGCCTGGCCAGGCTTTACGCAGAAAATCCGTACGTCAGAAATTGAACGCCATCGATCTCGAGTTTGAAGGCAAGAACGTGCTGCTGGTCGATGACTCCATCGTACGCGGCACAACCTCGGGCCAGATCATTCAGATGGCGCGCGACTCCGGCGCGCATAAAGTTTATTTTGCGTCGGCCGCGCCACCGGTGCGTTATCCAAACGTCTATGGCATCGATATGCCAACCTCCGAAGAGCTGATCGCACACAACCGTACCGAAGATGAGATCTGTCGCCTGATCGGTGCCGATGGTCTTATCTATCAGGATCTCGACGCGCTGGTCGACGCCGCGCGCCGTGGCAATCGCCGCATTACCGAATTCGAGCAATCCTGTTTCAGCGGCCACTACGTAACCGGCGACGTCAGCGATGTTTATCTGCGCCAGGTTGGCAGCGCACGGGCTGACGAAGCCAAGGCCGAACGCGCCCGCGACGAAGATTCACTACGGGATCTGTTCACTACCGCTGGCAGCATTTCGGTCGACAGTTGAACTTCAGTATCGCGATCCTGGGCCTGCCCGGGCTGAGCCAGCCACAGCCAAACAAGACGCTAAAGCCCGCTATCGATTGACGCGCCCGCAGGTATTGATTACGGTGCGCGCCTCTGCGCCGATTTGAATCAGCTTGCGGGCGCGTTAGAAAACCGGCTAAAGCGAAGCACACCTGCTTTGGCCACGCCATGGCGGGTTTTTTTTTATCCTGCCTGAGCACTCCCCCGCACGGCGCCTGACCGATCCAGTTTTTTGAGGATATGACAGTGGATTACGACAACGAGCCGGGACTCGCGACGCTGGCTTGTCACGCCGGCCAGGTTCGCACCAGCGAGATGGAGCAGAGCGAGGCGTTGTTTTTGTCCTCCAGCTTCTGTTTCGAATCTGCGGCGCAAGCTGCCGCGCGATTTGCCGGCACCGAAGAGGGCAACGTCTACAGCCGCTTTACCAATCCTACGGTGCGCGCTTTTGAGCAACGCCTGGCTGCGCTGGAAGGTGGTGAACGCGGTCTCGCAACCGCATCGGGCATGAGTGCGATTTTGAGCCTGACGATGGCGCTGCTCTCCGCGGGTGATCATGTCGTTGTGTCACGTGGCGTGTTCGGAACGACGGTCAATCTATTCAAGAACGTACTCGGTCGGTTTGGCATTACGTCAACCTTCGTTGATATGACTTCACTCGATGCCTGGCGCGACGCCATCACCCCGAACACGCGCATGTTGTTCCTCGAAACGCCATCCAACCCACTCACAGAAGTGGCGGACATCGCGGCGCTTGCACAATTGAGCAAAGCACACGGCACGCTGTTGGTGGTAGATAACTGTTTCTGCACGCCGGCCCTGCAACGACCCTTGGCGCTGGGCGCTGATCTGGTCATTCATTCGGCGACCAAGTTTCTTGATGGCCAGGGGCGATGTCTGGGCGGTGCAATCGTTGGCCCGGAACAGCTAATCCAAGAGAAGGTATTTCCGTTCCTGCGCAACGCCGGCCCGAGCATGAGCCCGTTTAATGCCTGGGTTTTTCTCAAGGGATTGGAGACCCTGTCGATCCGCATGCAGCGGCACAGTCAGAGCGCGATGCAGGTGGCGGAGTATTTGAGCGGCCACGCCAAAGTGTCGCGCGTGCACTTTCCAGGATTGGCCAGTCATCCGCAGCATGGCCTTGCTCGTATTCAGCAAAAGGACTTTGGTGGCATCGTCAGTTTCGAAGTTGCGGACCGTGCTGCCGCATGGCGGATAGTTGATGGGCTCAAGTATTTTTCCATCACGGCCAATCTTGGTGATGCCAAGAGCATCGTCACCCACCCGGCCACGACCACCCATGGGCGGGTGAGTCAGGCCGAGCGGGATGCCATGGGCATAGGCGAAGGACTCATCCGACTGTCGATCGGGCTCGAAGACGCGGCGGATCTGATCGGCGATTTAGACCACGCTCTGCTCTAAAGAGCTTGATTGCAGCCTGACGAATTTACCCTGCCGCGCGCGAACGAGTTAAAAACGGTGGAGACTCGCGCAGGCACGGCACCGATCTGGGCGCTCCTCGTGCTGGCTAAGGTGTTGTTACCACTACCGCGTGTCAGACCAGTGATGCGCCGGTCGAGTCCCAGTGCACACAATGCGCCTTGTTGGCACCCGCCTCGGCGTGTACAGTGACGCCGCCCGTGCGGGGAGCCGCATCGGGCGCTTTCAACTCAATCTGCCCGCACGAAATACTCTGTAATTGCCAGACAGCGGTTTCCGCTAGCGGATCCCAACCGGAGGATGCTCTGTGCCTGGAAGAAATCACCTGTTCATCCCAGGGCCAACCAATATTCCCGAGCGTATTCGTCGCGCCATGGACGTCATGCTGGAAGATCATCGCGCCGGCGACTTTCCCGAATTTGCCAAGCCGCTATTCGAAGACATCAAGAAGATTTTCCAGACCACCGCGGGTCAGGTATTTATCTTCAACGCTTCGGGCACTGGCGGTTGGGAGGCGGCCATCACCAACACGCTGTCGCCGGGTGATGGGGTGCTGCAGGCGCGTTTTGGTCAGTTCAGTCACTTGTGGGCCGAGCTCTGCCGCAAGCACGGCATGGAAGTGAATGTGGTGGAGACACCATGGGGTGAAGCGGTGCCTTACCAGATCTATGCCGATATTCTCGGCAAGGACAAAGCGCACAAGATCAAGGCGGTGCTCGTTACCCACAACGAAACCGCGACTGGCGTCACCAGTGACATTGCACGGGTGCGCAAGATTCTTGACGATCTGCAACACCCGGCTTTGTTGATGATCGATGGCGTGAGTGCGATCGGCTGTATCGATTTCCGCATGGACGAGTGGGGGGTGGACATCGCTGTCAGTGGCTCGCAAAAAGGTCTGATGCTGCCGACCGGTCTCGGCCTAGTCGGTGTAAGCCAGAAGGCGCTGGAATGGCGCAAGAACGCCAAGTGTCATCGCGCTTATTTCGATTTTGACGATCAGATGCGTATGAACGCTGACGGCTGGTTTCCCTACACGCCGGCCATGACTTTGATTCGTGGTTTGCGGGAATCGATCAATATGCTGCTGGAAGAAGGTCTGCCTAAGGTTTTTGCACGGCACGCGCGTTACGCCGAAGCCGTACGTAAGGGTGTCGCAGCCTGGGGACTGGAACTTTGTGCGCGCGATCCGGCGAGCTATTCCAATACCGTCAGCGCCATCGTGGTACCTGAAGATAAAAACGCTAACGACGTGGTGAAAAACGCCTACTCACGTTACAACCTGTCGCTGGGTGGTGGTCTGGGTGATGTGGCCGGCAAAGTTTTTCGTATCGGCCATATGGGGGATCTGAACGAGATCATGATCCTGGGTGCATTGGTCGGCACCGAAATGGCGCTGCGCGACAGCGGCATCAACGTGGTGCCGGGCAGTGGTGTAGGCGCGGCAGCGGAGTATCTGCGCACCAGCGTCGCGCAGGCCTGACGGCCGCCGGTATTGCAGGCTGAGTCGCGTGGCACCCCCACACTCCGGCATAGTCACTGAGCGTTATTCAACGCCGCGCGCGCGATGAACAAACCCAAGGTGGTGATCACGCGGCGCTGGCCGGAGGCCGTTGAGCGCGAGCTCATGCAGCGCTTCGACCTGGAGCTGAACAGCGACGATACGCCCATGAGCACTGCCGATCTGCAGCGTGCACTCGGCTACGCCGATGCACTGTGTCCAACCGTCACGGATGTGATCACTGCCGAGGTGTTGGCGGTGGAGACCATGAAGACGCGGATACTTGGCAACTTCGGCGTCGGCTTCAATCACATTGACGTCAACGCCGCACGCCAACGCGGGCTGGTGGTAACCAACACACCCGACGCCCTCACCGATTGCACTGCCGATCTCACCATGACCTTGTTGTTGATGGTTGCGCGCCGCGCCGGCGAGGGTGAGCGGCAGGTGCGTGCCCAGGCCTGGCAAGGTTGGCGACCGACCCATATGTTGGGCAGCAAAGTCAGCGGTAAAACCCTGGGCCTGATCGGCTTTGGCCGTATTGCGCGGGCCGTCGCCCACCGAGCGCATTTTGGTTTTGGCATGCGCATCGTGTTTTACAACCCCTCACCACCGCCGGCTGCGCTCACCACGGCGCTCGATGCGCAGGCGTGCGCGAGTGTGGACGAGGTGCTCGCACAATCGGATTTTGTTTCCCTGCATTGTCCAGGTGGGGTCGCGACACGGCATCTGATCAACGCCGCGCGTTTGCAGTTAATGCGCGACGACGCTTTTCTGATCAATACCGCACGCGGTGACGTTGTTGATCAGGATGCGTTAATCGCGGCCCTCAGCGCACGCCGCATCGCCGGTGCGGGGCTTGATGTTTATGCCGGTGAACCGATTCTGCCGGCGGCGCTGCTCGCGCTCGACAATGTTGTTCTGCTGCCCCATCTCGGCAGTGCAAGCCGCGAGACGCGCATCGCCATGGGCCTGCGTGTGATGGAGAACCTGGAAGCTTTTTTCGCCGGCCGCGCGCCCCGTGACCGCGTGGCCTGAGGGACAGCGGCTCAATTCCCCACTGAGCGGGCGGGATCTCGTGCGGTGCTACCCAGCCGCGGCGGCACGATGGCACAATGCCCACCATGGACGGCGTGCGCACTGCAGGGCGTTCCAATGGAATGGCCGACGGCAGCGCCGCTCGTCATCCGCAAGCACACTTTATGATTACGGAGGTTACGGTGACTATTAAAACAGGTGACAAGATGCCCGCGGGCTCGTTCGGCGTAATGACAGCTGAGGGCCCAAACAAGATTTCCAGCGATGATCTCTTCAAAGGCAAGAAGGTCGTGTTGTTTTCGGTGCCGGGTGCGTTCACCCCGGCTTGTTCGTCCAAACATCTGCCGGGCTTCGTGCAGAACGCCGCGGCGCTCAAGAGCAAGGGCGTGGATACCATCGCCTGCCTGTCGGTCAACGACGTGTTCGTGATGGGCGCATGGGGCAAGGAGCAGGGCGCAGGCGACAAGGTCACGCTGTTGGCCGACGGCAATGCCGATTACACCAAGGCCCTGGGCTTGTCCTTGGATGCCAGCGGTTTTGGCATGGGCACCCGCGGTGAGCGTTTTGCGCTGGTGGTTGAAGACGGTGTGGTGAAGCAGGTTCATCGCGAAGCGGCGCCGTCCGACGTCAAGGCCAGTGCCGCTGAGAACGTACTCGCCAACCTCTAAGCACTTCCCACGACGGGCGCGGTCTGCGCCCGTCGTGTCGATCATTCCAAGCTCGACCCGCCATGGGCGATAACGCTCCACAACACATGTCGCCCGAAGCGTTTCGGCGCGCCGGTTATGCACTCATCGACTGGCTGGTTGATTACCGCGGGCGAGTGGACGAACTGCCGGTCAAGTCCCGGCTCGTGCCGGGTGATGTTCGCGCCTTGTTGCCAACCGCTGCGCCCGCGCAAGGTGAAAGCTTCGAAGCGATCCTCGCTGATCTGGAACGGGTCATCGTGCCGGGCCTCATGCATTGGCAGAGCCCGAATTTTTTCGGCTATTTCCCGGCCAACACATCGCCGCCGGCGATCCTCGGTGAGCTCCTGAGCGCGGGTCTGGGCGTGCAGGGCATGCTGTGGTTGACCAGCCCTGCCTGCACCGAACTCGAAAGCCACGTGCTCGATTGGTTGGTGGATCTGCTCGGTTTGCCGCCAGGTTTCAAATCCAGCGGCGCCGGTGGTGGTGTCCTGCAGGACAGTGCTTCCAGCGCCACTCTGTGTGCCTTGCTTGCCGCCCGTGAGCGCGTGTCAGGTTATACGGTGCGTAACGACGGCGTGCCCACGGGCCTGGTTGCGTACTGCTCGGAAGAAACCCATTCGTCCATGGACAAGGCGGTCAGTATTGCCGGTATCGGGCGCGCCCATCTGCGCAAGATAGCCACCGATGACAAACTCGCACTGAGGCCCGCCGCACTCAGTGCTGCCATTGCGGCGGATCGGGCCGCCGGGCTGACGCCCTTTTTTGTGTGCGCGACCATCGGCACCACTTCATCCCTGGCCATCGATCCCATTGCCGATATCGCCAGCGTCTGCAGTCAGGAGGGTTTATGGCTGCACGTTGACGGCGCAATGGCCGGCAGTGCCGCGCTGTGTCCCGAGTATCGTTACCTGCACGATGGTCTTGCTGGCGCCGACAGCTACTGCTTCAACCCGCACAAATGGCTGCTGACCAATTTTGATTGTGATTGTTTTTTTGTCGCCGATCGCGAGCCCTTGATTCGCGCCCTGAGCGTGCTGCCCGAATATCTGCGTAACGATGCCAGTGCCAGCGGCCAGGCCATCGATTATCGCGATTGGCAGGTCCCCCTGGGGCGGCGTTTCCGCGCGCTCAAGCTGTGGTTTGTGCTGCGCTCCTACGGAGTGCAAGGTCTGCAGGAATTTATACGGCACCATCTGGCGCTGGCCGCAGAATTTGAAGGCTGGGTGAGCGGCGACCCACGTTTCGAACTGGTGGTGCCGCGATCGCTCAATCTGATCTGTTTCCGCAAGCGCGGTAGCGATGAAGACAACCAGGCTCTGTTAAAACGGCTGAACGACAGCGGCCGCTTGTTCATGAGCCATACTGTGATCCGTGGGCGTTTCACCTTGCGTTTCTGCATCGGACAGACCGATACCAGCCGTGCACACGTCGAAGCAGCCTGGCAGCTAATTTCTACCCTGTAGGTGCGAATTCATTCGCACAGAGCGTCTATCAAAATTAATGTGCGAATAAATTCGCACCTACAAATTGAGGAACGAACATGACACGGATTTCGCTTGCGGCTTTGTTGCTGATCCTGGGCGTGGGAAGTTACGCGGCCGACAATGCACCCAACCGCAACCTGGTCAGTCTCGCGGCTGCGGCAAAAGAAGATGTCGCGAGCGACCTTTTGATCGTGCAGTTGTTTGTTGAACATGACGGACGGGATCAGGCCAAAGCCGCCAACCAGGTTAATGAGGATATGGCCGCCGCGCTGGCGACAGCCAAACAGACCAAGGGCATCAAGGCCCAGACTTTAGACTATCGCAGCGATCCGATTTACAACGAGCAGCAGAAGATCTCGGCCTGGCGTGTGCACCAGGGCCTGCGCCTGGAGAGTGCGGATCACGATGGCCTGAGCGCCCTGCTTGGCAAGTTGCAGGCGCGCCTGGCGATCGAATCGGTTGGTTACGGCGTGTCGGACAAGCTGCGTGCGACGGTGGAAGAGCGGCTCACGGACGATGCCATCAAGCGTTTTTCGGCCCGCGCGCATAAGGTGGCGGAAAGCTTCGGGCGCAAGACTTACACCCTGGTCAACGTCAATATCGATCAGCGGGGCAATACACCGCCGCCCATCGCTTACGCGGGGCGCGCCATAGCCATGAAAGCCGAGATGGCGAGCCCGGCTTTGGAAGCGGGCACGCAGTCGATCGAAGTGGCGGTAAGCGGCACGATAGAGTTGGCGCCTTAGGGAGTTAGTCTCGATACACCGCGGTCTGGGTGTCCGAATAAATTCGGACCTACAATGCCGGATTATTCGTAGGTCCGAATTTATTCGGACATTGTTTCCACCTAAAACAAACCCACGATCTTCCCTTCGTCATCCACATCAATTCGCTCGGCGGCCGGTGACTTTGGCAAACCCGGCATGGTCATCATGTTGCCGGCGATGGCAACTATGAAGCCCGCGCCCGCCGACACACGCACTTCGCTGATATCCACGGTGTGCCCGCTGGGCGCGCCGCGTAAGGACGGATCGGTCGAAAACGACATCTGGGTCTTGGCGATGCACACCGGAAAATCCGGATAACGCGCACTGAGATCCGCTATCTGCTCGCGGACCTTGCTCGGCGCATTGATACCGGCCGCGCCATAGATCTTGGTGGCTACCGCTTCGATTTTTTCCCACAGCGCGGCGTGGGACTCATACACATAGCGGTGATGGCTGCCCTTATCGGCTAAGGACACCACCGCATCGGCAAGCTCGACGGCACCGGCGCCACCCTCGGCCCAATGTCTCGCCACCACGACCTTAGCGCCGAGCGCTGCGACCCGGGTACGCAACAGCTCAACTTCGGCTGGAGTGTCGTGGGTGAAATGATTGATAGCGACCACACACGGCAGGCCATAGTGATGCTGAACGTTGTACAGGTGTTTTTCGAGATTGACGCAGCCGGCAGCCAGTGCGCTCAGGTTTTCGTGATTCAGCTCGCTGACCGCGACACCACCGTGGTATTTGAGGGCCCGTATAGTCGCGACCAGCACCACGGCGCTGGGTGCGAGGCCAGCAATACGGCATTTGATGTCGATGAA
>JANOXY010000116.1:0-7414 GCA_031418675.1 Pseudomonadota bacterium | reverse complement strand
GTTCCGGCGACAGAAACGGCGAATACTTCATGGTGTAGGTAGCCTTTGCCCACGGCCTGCCGGTGCCTGAACCCATTTTTAAGCTTGAGGCGCAAGACGAACTGGGGCGCGGTTATGTCGTGCGTTTTATCGCCGGTGAGACCTTGCCCAAGCGCCTGCTGACGGATCCGGCCTTCGCGCCGGCACGGGCGGCGTTCGTGCCCCAGGCCGCGGCGGTGCTGGCGCGCTTGCATGGCATTCCGGTTGGGGAAGTCAGTGTGCTGGAAGACGTCAGCGACAGCATCGACCCGCTCATGGCTCAGCGCGAGCATTACGAAGCCTACGGCGAACCCCATCCGGCTTTGGAATACGCTTTCCGCTGGCTGCAGGAGCGGCGTCCCGTCGCACCCGCGCGGGTCTTTCTGCATGGCGATTTCCGCACCGGCAATATGATGGTCGACCCGCAACTCGGGCTGCGTGCGCTGTTGGACTGGGAATGTGCGCACATCGGCGCGCCGGAAGAAGAGTTCGGCTGGTTCTGCACCCGTTCCTGGCGTTTTGGCAATGTCGACAAGCCGGCCGGCGGTTTTGCTTCGAGCGAGGCCCTGTTTGATGATTACGAAGCGGCTGGCGGCCGCACTGTTGATCGTGGTGCCGCAAGGTGGTGGGAGATCTACGGCTTGTTGCGCTGGGCGCTGTACAACGTCATGCAGATCTATGGACACGTGCACGGCGGGCGACGCTCGCCCGCTTTTGCCGCCTGCGGCCGCAATACCGCGTTTATCGAATACGACATGCTCATGACCATCATGGGCAAGTTCGACTGAGGAGAATTTCATGGCCCATGATTGGCCTTCGTTGCCGGAACTGGTAATCACCGTGCGCGAATACATCGATGATTTGACACCGCGCTTGCAGGGCATGGATCGCTACCATGCCCTGTGCGCGGTGCAATTGCTGGAGGTGGTCAGCCGCGAATTGCAGGAATGGACGCCCCGCGAGACGGCTGACGATGAACGCTTGCGCGCGCTCGGCAAGTTTGCTGCCGAGGTGCCCCGCGACGAATTGACCGCGCGCTTGAGCAGCCAGATTCATGCTGGCGAATTTGACCACCGTATGGCGGAACTTGAGCACGCCATGCTTGAACACGTGATAGCCAAGGTGCGCGTCACCAAGCCGGCTTATCTGGCCCCCGAACACCGCGAACCCTGAGCACATTTCCCAGCTCGACCACGAGGAACATCATGCCGAACCCAGTCATCGCTTTTAGTGTCGCCGAGGGTATAGCACGCATCGTCATCGACGACGCGGCACACCATAACGTCGTTGGTGCGCAATTCACCCGGGAGCTGGCGCGCGCCGCCATTGCCTGTGAAGGCAATACCGACATCCGCGTGGTATTGCTGACCGCTAACGGTAAGGAATTTTCGGTCGGCGGCGACCTTAACGAATTTCTGCGTGAACGACACAATCTGCGCGAGCACGTGCGTGAGATGGCGGCCTATTTTCATCTTGCCATTGCCGCGCTGAACCGTCTGCCTGTACCGGTTGTGTGTGCGGTGAACGGCATGGCGGCGGGTGGTGGCATGAGCATGGCGATGATGTGCGACCTGACCATCGCCACACGTTCGGCCAAGTTCAATCTGGCCTATACCCGCTCGGGGCTGACACCCGATGGCGGCGGCACCTGGTTCCTGCCCCGACTGGTCGGTGTCCAGCGAGCGTTCGACATCATGGCGACCAATCCAACCTTGACCGCGGAGCAGGCCTGCGCCCTCGGCATCATTGCGCGGGTTGTCGACGACGAAAAATTTAAGGACGAGGTGGAAAAAGTGCTGCGCCAGTTGGCCGATGCACCGTCAGGGTCGGTGGCCCAGGCGAAACGTTTACTACGCGCCAGCCTCGGCAATTCGCTGGAACAGCAGCTTGAGCTGGAAGCGAAGAATATCGCCGACATCGCTTCGAGCCCGGGCACGCTCGCGACGCTTGAGGCGTTTTTTGCGCAACGTAAGAAATAATCCCGTGATGCCCTGCGTGGGACCCGATGCGGCTGCCTGAGGCCGCGCCAATTTTGAGTGGAGAACAATCGATGTCCGGCACCGCTAATGCATTTGATCTCAATGTCGACCAGCGCCAGATGCTGGACGAGGCCGACAAGTTTGCGCGCAACGAGTTATACCCGCTCGCGGTGCGCATGGATAACGAAGAATGGTGGCCCGACACTGCCTTCCCGATGATAGGCGAGATGGGCTATTTCGGCTTGACGGTACCGGAAGAATACGGTGGTCAAGGCCTCGACTTCTTCACCAGCGGCCTCGTTGCCCAGGCGTTTGGTCGCTGGAACTATGCGATGGCGTTATCGTGGATCGCCCACGAAAACCTGTGCCTGAATAACATCTATCGCAATTCGAACGAGTTCCTGCGGCGCAAATATGTGCCCGGCCTGTGCTCCGGCAAGAAGATTGGTGCGCTGGGTTTGACTGAGCCCGGCGCAGGTTCCGATGCCCTGGGTTCCATGGCGACCACGGCTCGTAAACAGGGTGACCGCTACATTCTCAACGGCCGCAAGATCTACATCACTAACGGCCCGGTGGCTGATGTTTTGTTGGTCTACGCAAAAACGGCGCCTGACAAAGGTGCCCATGGCATCTCCGCGTTCATCGTCGAAAAAGACTTCAAGGGTTTCAGCGTCGCGCAGAAATTGATCAAGATGGGCTTCCGCGGCAGTCAGACCGGTGAGCTGGTGTTTGATGATTGCGAAGTGCCCGCTGAGAACCTGGTTGGCAAAGAGAACGAGGGTGTTGCCGTGGTAATGAGCGGGCTCGATCTCGAGCGCGCGGTCATTGCGCCGATCTGTGTTGGTATGGCCGAACGAGCGCTGGAGCTGACCATCGAATATGCCAAGACCCGCGTGCAGTTTGGCAAGCCGATTGCTGAGTTTCAGATGGTGCAATCGAAGATCGCCGATATGTACGTATGGGTTGAGACCATGAAGGCGCTGAACTTCAAGGTGCTGGCCGAGGCCAACGATCTCGAAGTGGGGGCGGGTGGCCGCGGCCTGATTCACGCGAATACGGCGGCCTCGATCATGTATGCCGCCAATATGCTCAACCGCGTGTTAGACGAAGGCGTGCAGGTCCACGGCGGCATCGGTTACATGTGGGAGTCGGAGATCAATCGCCTTTACCGAGGTAACAAGTTGCTGGAGATAGGTGCGGGCACCACCGAAGTGCGCAAGATGATCATCAGCCGTGAGTTGCTGAAGTAAACGCCATGAGCGACGCGCCAAATATCCCGCGCACCAACGCGGAGCTCGCCGTGCAAGCGACGGTTTTTGCGCCGGGTCTGCTGGCCGGTCAGACGGTATTCGTGTCGGGAGCCGGCAGTGGCATGGGACGCGCCACCGCGTGGTTGGCGGCGCGCCTGGGTGCCAGGGTGATTGTGGGTGGGCGCACGTCGGCAAAACTCGCGGCGGTGGTCGATGCGATCAATGCGGTACCGGGCCTCGAAGCCCATGCCCATGTGGTGGATATCCGCGAGCGCAGTTCCGTGGACGCAGCGTTTGCGGCCGTGTCATCCCAGTTTGGGCCTATCGACTTGTTGGTTAACAGCGCTGGGGGCCAATTCCCGCAGGCGGCCATCGACTTCAGCGAAAAAGGCTGGCACGCCGTCATCAATACTAATCTGCATGGCACCTGGCACATGATGAACGCAGCAGCGCAGCAATGGCGTGAAGCCGGGCGCGGCGGCAGTATCGTCAATATCGTGGTAGTGAATCAGAACCTGCACGGGGTGGCTCACACGGCAGCAGCGCGCGCCGGTGTCATGGCGTTTTCGCAGAAGGCGTCGGTGGAATGGGCGCCCTTAGGTATCCGCGTCAATTGCATCGCACCGGGCGCGATCGAGACCGAGGGCTGGGCGGTTTACTCCGAGACTACCCGCGCCCGTTACCCGCGCACCAACCCCATGATGCGTGCCGGCTCCCCCTGGGAGATCGCTGAGGCCTGCGTCTTTTTGGGCGGCCCCGGTGGGCGTTTCATCAACGGCGTTGTCCTGGAAGTGGACGGTGGTGGCCAGCACTGGGGCGAGATCTGGACCACCGGCAAGCCTGAATATTTTGCCGCGGCGACACGTTTGTGGGATGACAATCCGGGGTGAGGGCGCTGGGATTGAATGTCCGAATAAATTCGGACCTACAGTAGGTCCGAATTTATTCGGACATTCCAAGAGCCCTCCAACCGACCCTCAATTCGTCCCTGCCCCCATCGCTTGATTGAGGCTCGCAAGCGCAGCCACGAAGGCAGCATGGGCCGGCGGATCGCCGCTGGCCAGTGCTTTCACGGTGGAGGCGAAGTCCTTGACGCAGATATTGTGCTCGGCCAAAAGTTGCTGGAGGCGGGCGGCTTCGGCCAGCGTGCGCTGGCCGCCGTCATTCACTTTGCGATTGAGTTGATCAAGGAAACCGAAGTGGGCGTCTTTGCTCGCCAGCATTGCGCAGTAAGCGCGCCATGCTGGCTGAGCCGCGTCGGGCAGGTTGATAGCGAGCGCGGTGTTGGTCTCGGTCACACTCAGCCAAACAGCTTCTTCACGAAACCAAACACGCCGCCACCGCTGGCAGCAGGTGCCGGTGCGGGTGCTTTGTCCGCACGGGGCGCTTGCGCCTGGCGCGGACGGCGCTCGCCAGTGTCGGCGCCCCGTTCACTACGCTCGCTGCGCGCGGGTTTGTCTTCACGCGGTTGCGACTCATCCACCCGCAATTCGCGACCGTGAAAGTCGCTGCCATTGAGCGCCGCGATGGCGCGCCGCGCGGCTGCGTCGTCGGCCATTTCTACGAAGCCGTAACCACGCGAGCGCTTGGTGCGGCGATCAAAGATCACTTCCGCCGCCGTGACCGTGCCGTGGGGCTCGAAGGCCTCCCGTAGCTGCTCACTCTGGATGCTGTAAGGCAGATTTCCAACATAGATATTCATCTGTATCGACCCTTAGTCTTATGAACCGCCTTTATTGCGAACGTTGGCGGCTGTTTTCCCCCTGCGTCACGAGTGTCGGGCTGCGCAAAGACGCGCACCGTCGTGACGGCCTCTCATCGCTGCCGGACAATACTGAAATCGATGCTTGGCTGTGGTTCGTGCTCTGTAAGCGCTGATCGATACCAAGTCGCCCGCACTATGGCGCACGGCTCGGCCGGCACGGAACCTGAACCCCCGGCAGGACTGACGAATTCAAACACAACGCTAGGTCGCGCGCAAACGGGGCGCGCTCGGCAGCTCAGCCCGTGAATGCCTGGATACCGGTCTGCGCACGGCCCAGAATCAGGGCATGCACGTCGTGCGTTCCCTCATAGGTATTGACCGCTTCGAGATTCATCATGTGGCGGATCACGTGATACTCATCGGACACACCATTGCCGCCGTGCATGTCGCGCGCGGCGCGGGCGATATCCAAAGCCTTGCCACAGTTGTTGCGTTTGATCAGAGAGATGGACTCGGGTGCCGCTGTGCCGGTGTCAATCATGCGCCCAACGGCGAGCGCGGCCTGGTAGCCTAGGGCAATTTCCGTCTGCATATCGGCAAGCTTTTTTTGAATCAGCTGGTTGGCCGCCAGCGGACGCCCGAACTGGTTTCTGTCCAGGGTGTATTGGCGCGCCGCGTGCCAACAGAACTCGGCGGCACCCATCGCGCCCCAGGCAATGCCATAACGCGCGCGGTTCAAGCAGCCGAAGGGCCCGCGCAGACCCTGCACGTTAGGTAACAGATTAGCGTCGGGTACGAATACCTCGTCCATCACGATTTCGCCGGTAATCGAGGCGCGTAGCGAAAACTTCCCTTCAATCTTGGGTGCCGACAGACCCTGCATTCCCGCCTCTAGGACAAAGCCGCGTATCACCCCATCGGCGGTGGTTTTGGCCCACACCACGAACACGTCGGCGATGGGGGCATTGGAAATCCACATCTTGTTGCCGCTCAGGCGGTAGCCGCCGTCAACCTTGGTCGCGCGACTTTTCATGCCGCCGGGATCGGAACCATGGTCGGGTTCGGTCAGGCCAAAACAACCCACAAACTCACCGCTGGCCAACTTCGGCAGGTATTTCCTGCGTTGCGCTTCGTCGCCATAGGCATAGATGGGATGCATGACCAGGCTGGACTGCACGCTCATGGCCGAGCGGTAGCCGGAATCCACCCGTTCAACCTCACGCGCGATGAGGCCGTAACACACATAGCTCAGCCCTGCACCGCCATATTGCTCGGGCAGTGTCGCGCCCAACATGCCGTGTTCGCCGAACTCGCTCATGATGGCGCGATCAAAATGCTCGTGACGGTGTGCATGCAGGATGCGCGGCATAAGCCTGGTCTGACAAAAGCTGCGGGCCGCATCACTCGCGAGGCGCTCTTCATCGCTCAGTTGTGCATTGAGGTGAAGGGGGTCCTGCCAGTTGAAGGAAGCTTCGGCGCTGGCGGCGTGCGAGGCCTGGCCGGAAGACGGGCGTGTGCTCATGGATGGAAACTCCCTCGGTCTTTGCCGGCTCGTGGACTGCGTGGCGGGGCACTATACCATCGCCTTCCGCGGCGACCGTGGCGGGTTCGGGACCCGGCCCGCGGAGCGTGTCAGGTGCGATGCCAGCGGCTTTTGTGATCAAGTCGTTACTGGTAATATTCCGCCCGATTACGCTTCCTTGTTGGCACCGCGTATGGGGCGCGGTCGGCAAGGCAGGAGCGGCGACGGCCGCTGGCCTTGGTCGGTCTTTGGCATGGCTCCCGATGGCTTACAACGGTGTCGGGTCGGATGGCCGATTCGGGGTCGTGGAGCACGCGATTGAACATAGTGCTGGATGGCGTGATCGCGCCGGTGTCCGGCCTCGTATATTACCGGTCGGGCGCGCGCTGCTCCTTGCGACGCGAAACTGACAGGCCCGGTGGCAATCACATTGCCGCTGCACAGACCCTCACGGTTCAAGCAGGGACCGCTTGAGGGTATTCCCACTAGCAGGAGGAACGCATGAAGATCCTTGTGGCCGTTAAACGCGCCATCGACTACAACGTCAAGGCCCGCCCGAAATCCGACGGCTCGGCCGTCGATCTCGCGAACGTCAAGATGTCGATGAACCCCTTCGATGAAATCGCCGTCGAGGAAGCAATCCGAATTCAGGAAGCCGGCGGTGCGACCGAGACCATCGCGGTGTCAGTGGGCCCCAAGCAGTGCCAGGAAACCTTGCGTACGGCGATGGCCATGGGCATCGACCGCGGGGTGTTGGTGGAGACCGAAGAAGACACCCAACCGCTGGCCGTTGCCAAGTTGCTGGCCGCCGTTGTCAAACAGGAACAGCCGGGCCTCGTGATCCTCGGCAAACAAGCCATTGACGATGACTCCAACCAGACCGGCCAAATGCTGGCCGCGCTGCTCGGCTGGTCGCAAGGCACTTTTGCTGCCAAGGTCA
>JANOXY010000115.1:0-5528 GCA_031418675.1 Pseudomonadota bacterium | reverse complement strand
TGGCATCCACCGGGCAGGCGCCCAGGCATTGTGTACAGCCGATGCAATCCTGCTCGCGGATCAGCGCTAGACGGGCCTGTTCACTCGCCAATGGCGCGGCCGCATCATCCCGACCGAGCAGCGCGGCGAGACTCTGGCGCGTGATTTCGCCACCCGGCGGGCACAGTGCCGGTGACACGTCCTCGTTCACCAGCGCCTCGGCATAGGGACGGCAACCGCCGTAACCACAGCGCTGGCATTGGGTCTGGGGCAGCAAGGCGTCCACCGCTGCGACCAGGGACGTCACTGCTTGTGCTGTCGGCGCCCCAGACATATCAGCTAGGTCATCCTATTTCACGCGCTGGCCAGGCTCGGCGCCGCTATCGACGTTGAGCAGAAAAATATCGGCACCGCCCGGTCCAGCCGCCAACACCATGCCTTCGGAAATGCCAAAACGCATTTTGCGCGGCGCCAGATTGGCGACCATCACCACCTGGCGGCCAATCAATGCCTCTAGTGCATAAGCAGCCTTGATGCCGGCAAACACGTTGCGCTGCTCGCTGCCGATGTCGAGGGTCAGCTGCACCAGTTTGTCAGCGCCCTCCACGGCTTTGGCATCAATCACCCTGGCTACCCGCAGGTCTATCTTGGCAAAGTCTTCGATGCTGATCTGGGTGGTGGGCGCTGGCGCCTGCGCTGCGTCAGCTGCTACCACGGGTGTAGTCACCGCGACGGTAGCCGCAGTAGCCGGCTGCGCTTCTTTGCTGGCGTCGATCATGAGCTTGATTTTCTCCCGTTCCACCCGCTGCATGAGCGGCTCAAATTTATTGATACGTGCGCCTAGCGGCAGGTTCTGAACATCGCGCCACAACAATTCACCGCCGCCGAGGAATAACTCCGCGCGGCGCGCGGTGACCGGCAATACCGGCTTCAAATAAATCATGAGGATTCGAAACAGGAAGATGCCCATACTGCATACCGCCTGCAGTTCAGCGTCACGGCTTGCGTCCTTGGCGATAACCCATGGTGCGCGCCGATCGATGTACTGATTGGCGCGGTCGGCGAGCGCCATGATGTCGCGCATCGCGCGGCTGAATTCACGCGCCTCATAATTCGCGGCCAGCGACTCGGCGGCGGCCTGCAACTCGGTGATCAAGGCACTATCGTCGAGCGCCTGGGCGAGCACGCCGTCAAAACGTTTAGTGATAAAACCGGCACAGCGGCTGGCTATATTGACTATCTTGCCGACCAGATCGGCATTCACGCGAAGTTCGAAATCTTCCAGATTGAGATCGATATCCTCGATGGCGGCGCCGAGTTTGGCGGCAAAGTAATAACGCAGGTATTCCGGGTTCAGGTGGTCGAGATAGGTACGGGCGGTGATAAAGGTGCCGCGCGACTTCGACATCTTGAGGCCATCAACGGTCAGGAAGCCGTGCACAAAAACATTGCTCGGCAGTCGAAAGCCGGCGCCGTGCAACATTGCCGGCCAGAACAATGTGTGGAAGTACATGATGTCCTTGCCGATGAAATGGTAGAGCTCGGTGGGGCTATCTGGCCGGACAAAATGATCGAAATCCAGACCAGTGCGCGCACACAGGTTTTTAAAGCTCGCGAAGTAACCAATCGGCGCGTCCAACCACACGTAAAAATACTTGCCGGGATGATCGGGGATCTCAAAACCGAAATAAGGTGCGTCGCGCGAGATATCCCAATCCTGCAGACCCGTTTCGAACCATTCATTAAGCTTGTTGACGATGCCGCTCTGCAGCGCGTTGTCGCGCAACCACTGGCGCAGCACATCTTCAAAAGCGCCCAGGCGAAAAAACAGGTGCTCCGAGTCCTTTAGTTCAGGTGTCACGCCGGACAAGGCCGACACCGCGTCGAGCAGATCGGTCGGCGCGTAAGTCGCGCCACAAACTTCGCAGGAATCACCGTATTGATCGGCCGCGCGACAGCGTGGACAGGTGCCGCGAATAAAACGATCCGGCAGGAACATCTGTTTGACCGGGTCGAAAGCCTGACGGATGGTGCGTTTGACGATGTACCCACCGTCGCGCAGCCGCCCGTAGATGGTCTCGGCGATAGCGCGGTTTTCCGCGGAATGGGTCGAATAGTAATTATCGAAAGCGATGGCGAAGTCTGCGAAGTCGCGCTGGTGCGCGGT
Source organism: Pseudomonadota bacterium (assembly GCA_031418675.1). Taxonomy (GTDB): domain Bacteria; phylum Pseudomonadota; class Gammaproteobacteria; genus JADJYF01. Next base: position 3,382 of record JANOXY010000115.1, on the reverse strand, counting down.
ACCGATGCGGGCGATCAATTGCTCCGGGGTGACCCCCTCCTGCTCGGCACGCAGCATGATGGGGGTGCCGTGGGCATCATCGGCGCAGACGTAGTGACATTCATGACCGCGCAGCTTCTGAAACCGCACCCAGATATCGGTCTGGATGTATTCCACCAGATGGCCGATGTGGATCGGGCCGTTTGCGTAGGGTAGCGCACTGGTAACCAGGATCTGGCGTGTGGCGGTCATGGCCTCTCGATTCGCAGGGGTTAAGGCCGGGAATTATAGGGAGCGACGGCCGATGCGGCCATTGGTGTAGAATGCCGACCTCCAGTGAAAACAGCGCCATGAACCACACAGAAGAAAATATTCGCGCCGCACTCGGCGCCGACGTCGACCCCTATCTCGGCCAGGATCTGATTACCGCCGGAGCGGTGCTCGGCATCGATATGACGAGTTCACCACCGCGCATCAAGATAGAGCTCGGTTTCCCCGTTGCGCGTTATGGCGCTGAACTCGAAACCCGTTTACAGCAGGTGCTGCACGCACAGGGTATGCAGGCGAGCTTCGAGATCAGCGCAAAAATCGTCGCCCACGAAGTGCAGAAGGGCACCAAGCCGCTGCCCCAGATCCGCAACATCGTCGCCATTGCCTCGGGCAAAGGTGGCGTGGGTAAATCAACCACCGCCGCCAACCTCGCCATCGCGCTACAGCAGGAAGGTGGCAAGGTCGGTGTACTCGATGCCGACATCTACGGCCCGAGCCAGACGCGCATGCTGGCGAGCGGCGGCCGGCCCGAGAGCCGCGACGGCAAATCCATGGAGCCGCGCGTCAGTTACGGTTTGCAAACCATCTCCATCGGTAACCTGATTGAAGAAGACACGCCCATGATCTGGCGCGGCCCGATGGTCACCGGCGCGCTGGAACAATTGCTGTCGGATACCAATTGGCGTGATCTCGACTATCTGGTCATCGATCTGCCCCCAGGCACCGGCGACATTCAGCTCACCCTGTGCCAGAAGATCCCGGTGTCCGGCGCCGTCATCGTGACCACGCCCCAGGACATCGCCCTGCTCGACGCACGCAAAGCCCTCAAGATGTTTGAGAAGGTCAACGTGCCGGTGCTCGGCATCGTTGAGAACATGAGCGTGCATATCTGCAGCAACTGCGGCCATGCCGAACACATCTTCGGCGCCGGTGGTGGCCAATCGATGGCCACCCAGTACGAAGTCGACCTGATCGGTTCGCTGCCGCTCGACATGGCGATCCGCGAAGGGGTGGACAACGGACGCCCGACGGTTGCCATCAACCCCGAGTCCGCGGTGTCTGGCATGTATCGCGAAATCGCGCGGCGTGTGGCGGCCAAGCTCGCTTTGCGGGCGCGCGACTTTACCGCCAAGTTTCCGAAAATCGTCATCCAGAACACCTGAGCTGTGGAATGGGAGCGGAGCGCTAAACGATGCCGGTGAAATCCGATGCCTGGATCCGGCGCATGGCCGCTTCCCATGGACTGATCGAGCCCTTCGAACCACAACAGGTGCGCGAAGTGAACGGCCAGAAGGTCATTTCCTTCGGCACCTCGAGCTATGGCTACGACATTCGCTGTGCACCTGAATTCAAGATATTCACCAATATCAACGCCACCATCGTCGACCCCAAAAATTTTGACTCCGGCAGCTTTGTCGACGTGCACAGCGAGGTGTGTGTCATCCCACCCAATTCTTTTGCGCTCGCGCGCACCATCGAATACTTCCGCATTCCACGGGATATCCTCACGATCTGTCTCGGCAAATCGACCTATGCGCGCTGTGGCATTATCGTCAACGTCACGCCGCTGGAACCGGAATGGGAGGGGCATGTCACCCTCGAGTTTTCCAACACCACGCCCCTGCCCGCCCGCATCTACGCCAACGAAGGTGTCGCGCAGGTGATCTTCCTGCAGTCCGATGAATCCTGTGAGGTCTCCTACCGCGATCGCGGTGGCAAATATCAGGGGCAGCTGGGCGTTACCCTGCCACGAGCCTGATTCGGCTTAGGCGCCCTGCTCACCGCCGCTCCGTTGCCGGCGCAACATCTCGGCCTGTTTACGCAGCACATGGCTGATGACACTGTCGCGGTCTTCTTCGCGTAAGCCATCAAATTCAACGCCGATGGCAAATCCGCCATGACAGGCTCGACAATCCACCACGCGCCCCAAGGTGCGCACGAGCTTATTGCCAGGCAGGAGCACCAGGTCGATCGCCAACCAGGTATCGGGTGTTAACCCCTGCGTCGCTCTGATAGCCAGCCCGCCGCCACTCAGGTTGATGGCGGCCGGTTGATGTTCGTGAGAATTGCGCCCGGCCGCAGGCGCGGATTCCAAGGAAAAAACACTCGTCAATAAGTTGAGCTTACGGTTCAGCAGGTCGATGGCTTCAGCGATGGCACGGCTCTCGCGACGCAGCGCTGGGCCCAGCTCGGTCAGACGCGTGTCGAGGGATTGACATGCTTCACGCAGATTGTCGGTGTGCAGCATGTGAGCGGTGATTTCTGCCCGTAGGCTGGCCAAGTCTTTTAAGGCGACCAAGCGATAGTTGATCAGCGCGCTGTCGTCGATACGGAAATAGCGTCGGCGCTCCGTTGTCATACCCAACCCTTATGCCTTTTTTTCCCCTATGCGCGCCATGAGTCAGGCACGCTCATATCCGTCACGAATCATAACGCGGAGCAGGCGAAACGCACTGCTATACTGCCGGGACCCACTCTGGCCTGCTGATGACGCGCTGCGCGGACGCCATGAACTTCCTGCCAATTTTCCTATTAGTACGGGCACGTCGTTGTGTGCTGGTGGGTGGTGGCCATATCGCCGAGCGCAAGCTGGCCTTGCTGCTCCGCGCCGGGGCACGCGTTGAAGTAATCGCTCCGGACTTGAGCGCAGAACTCACACGCCTGGCAGCGGCCGGCGACATCACCCTCAGTAGACGAGCGTTTGAGTCCGCCGACGTAAAGGGTGCTGCGCTAGTCATCGCCGCCACCGACAACCCCACCGTCAACGAACAAGTAGCGGCAGCGGCCGAACAGGCCGGCGTGCTGGTTAACGTCGTCGATCAGCCCGGCCTCGGTAACGTGATCATGCCGTCCATCGTTGATCGCTCGCCGGTCATCATCGCGATCGGCACGGGCGGCAACGCACCGCTACTGGCCCGCATGCTGCGTGCCAAGCTCGAGTCGCTCATTCCACAAGCCTACGGCGAGCTGGCCACCCTGCTCGGCTCGTTGCGCGATAGGGTGCGAGCCGCGCTGCCCAACGGTGTCGCCAGGCGCCGGTTCTGGGAGCGCACTCTGGATGGGCCGGCGGCCGAACTGATCTTTGCCGGGCGTCGCGCGGACGCCATGAACTTCCTGCCAATTTTCCTATTAG
>JANOXY010000114.1:0-8903 GCA_031418675.1 Pseudomonadota bacterium | reverse complement strand
GGTGCTTCAGTGGCGGCAGCAGACTTACTTCGCGCAGGCCGTTGTTCTCGGCGCTACGAATCTTCTCGGCGATTTCGCTTGGGCTGCCTACCATCGTTGTACCGTCGATCATGGCGGGCGTGACAAACTTACGCTCGCCGGGCGCGAAGTAGCTGCAATGGCCTTCGTGGATCAACTGGTGGCGCTTCTCCGGCGGCAGCGGAAAGTTGTCCACATGGTCGACGTACTCCTCCCAGATGTCCTTCATATACTGCGGCACGACTTCATCATTCTTGGTGTAGCGCCACACCTCGTAGACAAAATGCAGGGCGGTCACTACCCACGATCCAACCCGTTCCACAACAGCCTCATCGGTGAGTTTCTGGCCGGCACGTAGCACCACGGCGTTGGTCAAGGTCACCGTGTGATAGTTGCTCAAATCGCGACCGGCCTTGGCCGCACCTTCGTGGACATGCTTCAAGTTGTATTCGAGCACGTCTTTTTGCTCGTTGAATATTGAGACCAGGCCATCGCCATAGGTGCCGGCGGTGCGCAGTGCGCGCGGACCATTGGCTGCGACATAAATCGGGATCGGCACCTCGATATTGCGAAAGCCCGGTCCGTGGTCTTGCCAGACGATGGAGGTTGTCCTGTCGCGGTAGGTGAAATCCGTTTCTTTGCCGTCCAGCATGCTGCGTACCACACGCAGGTAGTCGCGGAATTCCGCAATCGGCAGTGGATCCTGGCCCATGACCCGCATGGCGGTGTGTCCGGTTCCAATGCCGAGAAAAATTCGTCCCGGCGCCAGGGCGTTGATCGAGGCGATGGCGGCGGCGGTGGTCGGTGCAATGCGCGTACCGGCAATTGCGACACCCGTGCCTATGCGAATGCGTGAGGTATTGACTGCGGCCAGGGCCATGGTGGCGTAGCAGTCGGACCACATCATCTGGGTGTCGGGTACCCAGGCGGCGTCGTAGCCCAGCTCTTCGAGATATTGAATGATTTGCCAGTCGGTAATGCGGGTCTGGACATGAAGACTGAATTGCACGGATCTATCCCCCCTTAACTATCTTTTGAGCTCGGACTATAGCCAAGGCGGGGGGCACCAGCCAGATCGGCAAACGCCGTCGTGGTCGCAATGTCGCCGCGTATTGGCTGCAGCGTGGTGTTGCATGTTGTCGCTGTCAAAATCGGTCGCTGCGACATCGCTGGGATTGACCAGTGTCAGAAGCTGCAGGTTTGCGCAACATTTGGCGATACTAGCGAATGGGCAAAGTCGCGACCGATGAACGCACCGAAGTGCGCCAGATTGGCCGCGTTGATAACGCTGCCGGGCGCTGGACTGAGTTCGTTGAGTTGTTCGAGATCGAGGTCGAAATCGGCTGCCCACACCGGGTTCAAAAGGGTCATCAGCACGGCAGGGCGCGACAACCACCTGCGCGCGCCCATCATGCGGCGATGCAGTGCGGGTCAGCTATGGAAAAAATTGAGTTCGATGGTCACGCCTTCCGGGTCCTTCACGAACAGCTGGCTGAGGCGGAAATCGGGCACTTCACGGCGCTGATAGGCAACGCCCATGCGCTCAAAGCGGGCCAGAAAATCGTCGATGCCGTTGCCGCGAAAAGCAATGTGATCAACCGGGCCGGTCGGTCCGGCAATGGTCCGCTCGCCATTGGGGTAGACATATCCCCCTTCGAACTTGTCGTCGCCAACGTGCACAACCGGGCGATCCTCGAGATAAAACCAGAAACCGGGGAAGCCAAATTCCGGTCGTGGTCCGCTGCTGAGCCCCAACACTTCGCTATAAAAACGACGCGAGACCTCAAGGTCGGAGGCGTATACAAAATAGTGGTCGAGTCGTTCGAGCGGCATATTGGCTCCTCGTCGATGGAAAGAACGCGGTTCCGCGGCCGCTAACCCGGCAGCGGTGGGCCGATAGCATTGGTAAAGCGCGCGATGACGTCAAGGCGAACAAGAGGGCTAGTCCAGGCAATTGTGAATCTTCGTCGCGCTCAGCTTGGCACTTTCCTGCCGCTATCGTATGCTGCGGCGCAACAGCTACGTCTAAGGGCGCCGCTCAGTCGCGCAATGAAACTCTAACGAGGACGGCCCGCAATGCTCTATCACCTCTACGAGTGGACCCACGCAGCGGTCAAACCTTGGCGTACGGCGGCCAGCATGGGCCGTGCGATGCTCAACAACCCCGCCAATCCGCTTTCTTATACCTATCAGGCCAAGGCCACTTCCGCAGCGCTCGAAGTTTTCGACGGACTCACACGCAAATACGCCAAGCCCGAGTTCGGGATCCAGGAAGTTTCCTGCCACGGCGGTCGCATCGCGATCACCGAAGAAATCGTGACGGTGCACCCCTTCTGTCAGCTTTTGCACTTCAAACGCGATACCAGCCTGCTGCCGGCGCGCTTCAAGGTCGTGCCGCGATTACTGGTTGTGGCGCCCATGTCCGGCCATTTTGCGACCTTGCTGCGCGGTACTGTGCGCGCCTTGCTGGAAGATTTTGACGTCTATATCACCGATTGGACCGACGCCCGTGAGGTCCCGCTCGCGGCAGGCAACTTCGATTTACATGACTACATTGATTACGTGATGGGCTTCATGCGCCAACTGGGCCCGGATCTGCACGTGGTTGCGGTATGCCAGCCGGGACCTGCAGTGTTGGCCGCAACGGCGCTGCTGGCGGCGGCCGATGACCCTTGTCAGCCGGCGACGGTGACGATCATGGGTAGTCCCATCGACACGCGCCGCAGTCCTACCCAGCCCAATCTGCTGGCCAAGAGCAAACCGCTGTCTTGGTTCCAGAACAACGTCGTAATGGCCGTGCCGTTTCCGAATCCGGGTGTGATGCGGCGCGTTTATCCCGGTTTTCTGCAGTTGACCGGATTCATGACCATGAATCTCGATCGACACCTCGATGCCCACAAGAGCCTTTATCAGAATCTGGTGTCCGGCGACGGTGATTCGGTGACTGCCCATCGCGCGTTTTATGACGAGTACCTGGCGGTCATGGATCTGCCCGCTGACTACTACCTGCAGACGATTCAGAAGGTCTTTCAGGAACATCAATTGGCTGACGGTTTGCTCGTACACCGCGGCGAACGGGTCGATTTGAAAGCCATTCGACGCACCGCGCTGATGACCGTGGAAGGCGAGAACGACGATATCTCCGGCATTGGCCAGACCCAGGCTGCCCATGATCTGTGCAGCAACATTCCACCGGGCCGCTGCCTCGATTACATCCAGCCGGGAGTGGGCCATTACGGGGTTTTTAATGGAACCCGCTGGCGCTCCGAAATCGCGCCACGGATCAGGGATTTCATCCATTCCAATCGCACCCTGGGCGCGGTCTGAAGCAGCACGCGCGCCGCCCTGCCTTTTCACGCTATCGACGCCCGACTGCGCGACCGCTAAGCTGACGTCTCATTTGAAAGACGCCCACCTCACACCTGAATGCGGGCGTACTCTCGATCGGTACAACAATTCCCGCTGGAGGTTTTCCCATGCCCTATAACGTTGAAGTCAAAAAGAACGTGGCGCTGCCGCGCGCCAAGATATTTGCTGCGCTGACGGATTTTGGTGGTGTTGCCAAGATTCTGCCCGAGGCCATCAAGTCCTGCACCCTGGTCGGCAGCGGTGTCGGTTCGGTACGCAATATCGTGCTGGCCGATGGCGGCACAGTGTCCGAGCGCCTTGAAATGGCCCATAACCAGAGCGTCTTCGCCTATTCGATCACGGCGAACACCGCTTTGCCGGTCGAGAATTATTTCGCCTGCGTAACCCTGGCCGATGGTGCCAATGGCAGCACCGATGTGGTGTGGGCCAGCAACTGGACTGCCAAGGGTGCGCCGGAGTCGGACATCAAGCCGATGCTCGAAGGCCTTTACACCGCGCTGCTGGATGGTATCGCCAAGGCGGGCTGATTCCCGCCTCGACGAGCTCGAGTTCCGCCGCGTCAGGCGCTGCGGAACTTGGGCATTACGTGTTTGGCAAACAATTCCAGTGACTTGGTGGCCTTGCCAGGCTCAATGCCGGGGAACTGAGTGTTCAAGATGAAATCCGTACAACGGAATTCACTGACGAACTTCTCCATCTTCGCGCTCACCTGGGCAGGCGTGCCGACCATGAAGTGCTCGGCCAATACTGAGTTGCGCATATCGGAAGGTTTGTTTACCGGTAGCGGCTTGTCGTCGCCCTCGGCGTCATTGGCCTCCGCCAGAATATCGGCATAAAACTCCAGCATGTGCCACAGGTGATCCTGGCACTCTTCCCACGCCTGATCTTCGCTCTCGGCACAATAAACCATGCGCAATTGGGCGATGTTGAAGGCCTTGGGATCGCGTCCGCTCTTGGCCAAGGTCTCAAGGTAGAGCGGCGCGGGGTCCGGTCCCAGGGTCGCCATCAGGTGATAGCCCATTTCGGCCGCGCGAACGATGGCCTTGGGCCCGCGTGCGCCGATCCAGATCGGCGGGCGCGGCTGCTGCACGGGTTTCGGCGACAGACGAGCCGCTTTCAGCTTGGTGAATTTGCCGTCGACCGTCACCGTCTCCTCGAGGAACAAGCGCTCAATAATGCTGATGCTCTCCCGCGTGCGCACACCGCGTTCGGAGCGGTTCATGCACAGCGCATCAAACTCATAGTGTGAATAACCCTGGCCCACCCCCAAATCAAAACGGCCATTGGAGAGGATGTCGACGTTGGCCACTTCTTCGGCCATCAGCAGCGGGTGCTGATAGGGCAGGATGATGATGAAGGTGCCGATGCGGATGGTCTGGGTGCGCATGGCCACCGCCGCGGCGGTCGTCATCAGCGAGGGGTTGTAACCGTCGTCGGTGAAGTGGTGCTCGGTCAGCCAGATGTTGTCGTAACCGAGTTCTTCGCCGCGCTTGATCTGTTTCAGAATCTGTTCGTAGAAGGCTGGAAACGGACGCCGCCATTTCACCGGATTGCGAAAATCTTCCATAAAGCCGAAGCGCATGATGTGGTCTCCCCAGGGTTGCGTGCTTGAGTCGTGCGGGGATTGTCGGCGCTGTATTGGCGGGCGGCAAGGGTAGCTGCTGCTTGGAATGGTGGCGTGTTGCAAGTTGCAACACGCCAGGCGACCGAGACGATTAGAAAGAGCGGGGGAGACCCAGCACCCGTTCGCCGATGAAGTTCAAGATCATTTCGCGGCTGACCGGGGCGATGCGGGGAATCATCATTTCGCGGAAATACCGCTCAACATGGTATTCCTTGGCATAACCCATGCCGCCATGGGTAAGCACCGCCGTCTCACAGGCGCGGAAACCGGCCTCAGCGGCGAGATATTTAGCCGCATTGGCCTGGGCACCACATTCTTCACCGGCGTCATAGCGTGCGGCGGCATCAAATACCATGAGGTTGGCTGCTTCAAGCTCCATCCAGTTGCGCGCGAGCGGGTGGGCGATGCCCTGATTCATGCCGATGGGGCGCCCAAACACTTCACGCTGGTTGGCGTAGTCCACTGCACGTTTCAGGGCGGCACGGCCCAGGCCGACCGCTTCGGCGCCCAGCAGCACACGCTCGGGATTCAAACCATGCAGGATGTAATGAAAGCCCTTGCCTTCCTCGCCAATCAAATCCTCGCGTGGTACCGGCATGCCGTCGTAGAACACCGCGTTGGAGTCGACCGCGCTACGTCCCATTTTGTGGATTTCGCGGATCTCGACGTAATCACGATTCAGATCGGTGTAGAACAGGGACAGACCGTCGGTTTTTTTCTTGACCTCGTTACGCGCCGTGGTGCGGGCCAGCAGCAATACTTTGCTGGCGCGCTGTGCCATGGAGGTCCAGTGTTTCTGGCCATGGATGACGTAGCCGTCGCCGCTGCGCTCGGCACGCACCTGCAGATTGGTGGTATCGAGTCCGGCATTGGGTTCGGTGACGCCAAAACAGGCCGATTCTTCGCCCCTGATCAGCGGTGGCAACATGCGGCGTTTCTGCTCTTCAGTGCCAAATACCACCACCGGATTCAGGCCAAAAAGATTGAGGTGGATGGCCGATGCGCCGCTGAAGCCGGCACCGGATTCAGCCACCGCCTGCATCATGATCGAGGCTTCGGTGATGCCGAGTCCGCTACCGCCATAGACTTCCGGCATGGCGATGCCAAACCAGCCGGCGTCGCACACCGTGTCGGCAAATTCCTGCGGGTAGCGGTGATTGTCATCGCATTGCAACCAGTAGTCGGCATCAAAATTGGCACATAGCTTGGTGATCGCGTCGCGAATGGCGACCTGTTCGTCGGAGAATTTGAAATTCATTCCAGGGTCCTCGCTCAAGAATGCTGGGTAGGCGGTCGCGATGCAGTGCCGTCACTTGGCAGGGCAGTGATGGCGCCATAATATCAGCGTACACAGCTAGCGCACCCCGCATCGGCACCCACGACCCGAGCCAGCCTTCGGCGCAGCAGCAATCGTTTTGCGCCCTGGTAAGGACCAAGCCTTGTATACACAGAGTACAAAACCTGCGGCTGTTACGCGCGATCGACAGCAGGGTGTTTACGTATTTGCGGTGCATTCGGATTTGTGAGCGCGAACTACTCCACGATGGGCGGACCGCTGTGCCGTCCAAGCCCCACAGCATAAAAGCGGATCGACTACATGGCTGACTACCTGCTGACGCCTGCCGACGAGTTCACCCACCAGCCGGGGGACGAGCGGCATTTCAACGAATCGGTCTATACCAACGCGTTTGATCACGAACGCCGTTTTGGCGGTTGGATACGTCTCGGCAATCGTGCCAACGAAGCGTATGCCGAACTCGCGGTGTGCCTGTTCCTGCCCGACGGCCGCATGGCTTGCCAGTTTCTGCGTCCGTCAATAGCGAACAATGATCAATTCGACGCCGGGGGCATGAGCTATCGTGTTGAGCGTGCCCACGAGTGCGTTGTCATGCGCTATGTCGGTGAGGTCATGCTGGTCGAGGATCGTGACTGGTTGCGTCAACCCAAGCTCATGTTCGAGCGTGCGCCACGGGCCCACTGCGAACTGGAGTGGCGGCACACGGGTTGCTCGCCGATCTACGGCGGCGCGCCTACCCGGCCTGAGCAGCAAACCATGTTCGGGCGGGACTTCTCCCTAGGCCATTTTAACCAGCACACGGCGGTAAGCTCGCGCCTGCGCATCGGTGACGAGAACTACGATTTTGATGGTTACGGCTGGCGCGACCATTCCTGGGGGCCGCGCTTGTGGCAGAACATTTTGTTCGACCGCGGCTTTTATGTCAGCTTCGGGCCCGATCGCGGATTTACGCTATTGAAGATTGCCAATCAGGACGGCGTGGTGCGGCGTGCGGGGGTGTTGTTCGTCGACGGCTGTTACGAGACCATCACCGATCTCGACGTGTTCACCGCGTGGGATGAACACAAGGATCCCACCGCAATTACCCTCACTGCGCGCAGCGCCAGCCATAGCGCGGTTATTCATGGTCGGGTGCTGAATTGCGCACCGCTCAGCAACCGTCGTCAGATCGGCGACGTCGTGATGAACTCGCGTATTGCCGAAGCTTTTACCGAGTTTGAATGGGATGGCCGACGTGGTTATGGCATGACCGAGTATGTCGAAAGGCTGCACGACGGCGTGCCGGTCGCCTGGCCGCTGTAGTCGCGGCAGTCAATTACTTTTCGAGGAAGCATTTCATGCAAGCGCAAGACTTTCGCCTGACACCGAACGACGAGTTCAATCACACCCCTAGCGCCGACAGTAATTTCAACGAGTCGGTTTACGTCAATGGTTTTGATCCGCAGCAGCGCAGCGGTGGCTGGATGCGCATCGGCAACCGGGTCAACGAAGGTTATGCCGAGGCCCAGGTCTGCCTGTATCTGCCCGACGGTCGACTGGCAGTGCAATTCCAACGGCCGGATATCAGCCACAACAACGCTTTTGCTGCCGGTGGTCTCAGCTATACCGTGCACGAACCCTACCGTCACGTCAGCATGCGTTATCAAGGCGATCTACTGGTACTGGACGACCCCGACATGCTGCGTGACGCACGCCGCCTGTTTGCCGAAGCGCCGCGCACCGCGGGGCTGGTCGAATTTGATCTGACCGCAGTCTCACCGATGCATGGTGGCGAGCCGACCCGCGACGATCAGGAAACCATGTACGGCCGTGATTTTTCCTTTGGACATTTCAACCAGCACACCCGCACTGTGGGACGCATGGACATCGGTGGTGAGGTCTTCAGTTTCGACAGCTTCGGCTGGCGGGACCATTCCTGGGGGCCGCGTTTCTGGACCAATATCAATTTCTATCGACTGTTCATTGCCAACTTCGGCGCTGACCGTGGTTTGATGCTGCTCAAGATCACCGGTCGCGATGGTGTGACGCGCCGTTGTGGCGTGCTGCAATTCGACGGTGATTACGAGGACATCACCGATCTGGATGTTTATACCGAGTGGACGGCACGCAAGGATCCCAAGGCCATCCGTCTCGGGGTGCGCACCGCCAAACGCGCGGTGCAACTCGAAGGGGAAGTCATTCAGATGGCGCCCTTGAGTAACCGCCGTAAAATCGGCGAGCAGATATTGTCTTCGCGCATAGCCGAAGGCCTGACCATGTGGACCTGGGGTGATCGCACCGGCATCGGAGTGACGGAATACATCGAACTGTTGGAGGACGGGCAGCCGGTTGGCTATCCGCTGTAGATCGCTGCCTGTGCCATGAGTACAAAATCAACAGTGAGCGATGAGCTTGCGGTCATCATCGAACGACTGCGCGCAGCCGTGCGTCGTCGTTTTGGCGCGGCAGTGGACATCGACAATATCGACATAGCGACCCTCGGCGGCTCAAACCGCACGGTTTTGTTCGATCGGGTTGATGGCAGCGCGCGCGAGCGGCTGGTGTTCCGCCAGGAAACCTACACCATGAAGTATTCGCCGTTTCTGTCGCCGGAAC
>JANOXY010000113.1:0-2907 GCA_031418675.1 Pseudomonadota bacterium | reverse complement strand
GGAAAAGCCCGACGCCGACACGGCACGCGCGTATCTCGAACGAGGCGGTTTTTTATGGAACGCCGGTATTTTCATGATGCGCGCATCGGTGTGGCTGGCCCACGCCACCCGTCTGTGCCCCGCTATCGCCCAGGCCGCCGAGCGTGCCACCGTTGGCGGACGTCAGGACGGTGACTTTTTCCGTCTCGAAACCCAAGCCTTCAAAGCTTCCCCTAACGATTCCATCGACTACGCCGTGATGGAGCCGCTGAGTGTGGAGGGTGCGGTGCGGGTAGTGGCGCTGGACGCCGGTTGGTCCGATGTCGGCTCATGGGCCAGCCTGTGGGAAGTATCGGACCAGGATAAACAGCGCAACGTCACCCGCGGCGACGTCTGCCTGATCGATTCGCAAGACAACTTGGTATTTGCCGAACACCGCCTCGTGGCAACACTAGGTTGTGCCGATATGGTGGTGGTGGAGACCGCTGATGCCGTTCTCGTCGCGGATAAACGCAAAACCCAGGACGTCAAACAGGTGGTGGATTGGCTGGCACGACAGAACCGCGACGAACGATTGACTCACCGCCGGGTGTACCGGCCGTGGGGCAGCTACGAGGGCATCGATATCGGCTCGCGCTTCCAGGTCAAACACATCGTGGTGAACCCGGGTGCAAGTCTCTCACTACAGATGCACCATCATCGGGCGGAACATTGGATCGTGGTGTCGGGTACGGCGCGCGTAACGAAGAATGACGAGAGCTTCCTGCTCGCGGAAAACGAATCCACCTACATTCCGCTCGGTGTAAAGCACCGGCTCGAAAACCCCGGCGCCATCCCCCTCGATTTAATTGAAGTGCAATCAGGCTCTTATCTTGGGGAAGACGACATCGTGCGGTTTGAAGACCGCTACAACCGCGTTGGATGATGTACACCTCCCGACGAGTAGCAGCACAGAACATGGAATCCGTCGAAATGAATTTAGCGTTGAAAGGAATATCGGTCATGAACTCTTGTTTCAGAATGGGCGCCATCTTGGCCCTGCTTGTTATTACCGCGCTAACCGTGCCCGGCACGGCTGCCGCCGTTGAGGCCACCAGTGGTGGCTATCTCATCCAGCCCGGCGACGTTCTGGCAGTTGTGGTGTGGAAGGAAGAAGATCTCAAACAGGAAGTGCTGGTGCGTCCGGACGGCGGAATTTCGTTCCCGCTAGCCGGCGATATCGAAGCTGCAGGCCATACCGTAGAGGCAGTGAAACAGACCATCGTCGATCGTATTAAGGAATTCATTCCCGACCCGGTTGTGACCGTATTAGTGCAAAAGACCGAAGGCAATGCCATCTATGTACTCGGCAAGGTGATGCGCGCCGGCGCGTTTGTCATGCAGCGCCCGATGGACGTCACACAAGCGCTGGCCATGGCCGGTGGTCTGGCAACCTTCGCCGATGAGAACGGCATTTCGATTCTGCGCCGCACCGGCGGCTCGCAGTCCGCGTTGGAATTTCGTTATGGCGATGTGCAGAAGGGCAAGAGTCTGGACCAGAACATCATGCTGCAGCCGGGTGATGTGGTGGTGGTGCCCTGATATCCATGGCGACCATGCCTGCAGCCGTAGCCTTTACCGCGCTTCGCGTGGATAAGTGAATGTACGAGAACTTCTACGGGTTCACGGAGAAGCCTTTTGCGTTGACGCCTGATCCGGCGTTTCTGTATTTAGGTGGCCGACACGCTGTGGGCCTCAGCATGCTGCAATATGGCATAGTGAATCGCGCCGGCATCATTGTGCTGACAGGGGCGATAGGCACCGGCAAGACCACACTAGTGCGCCGCTTGTTAGATGAAACCGACGATGGCTTGACCGTCGGATTGATCTCCAACACCCACGAGGCATTCGGCAGTTTAATGCAATGGATTGCGGTGGCGTTTTCGCTCTCGCCGAAGTCGAGCAAGGCCACCCAGTACGACAAGTTTGCACATTTTCTGATAGAGCAATATGTCAAAGGCAAACGCTGCGTGCTGGTGGTAGACGAGGCGCAAAACCTGAGCGCGAAAGCGCTGGAAGAATTGCGACTCTTGACCAATATCAATGCAGATAAGGACCTGCTGCTGCAGATAGTGCTGGTCGGGCAACCCGAACTGCGTGATCGACTGCGTAGTCCATCATTGGTGCAGTTCGTGCAGCGCATCGGCGCGGACTTTCATTTGACCGCTTTGAGCGCCGAAGAAAGCAGCCAATACATCGATCACAGATTGGCGACAGCCGGCGGCAAACCCGGCCTGTTTGAGCCAGCAGCAGCGCGCTTTATTCACTATCAATGCAGCGGCGTGCCGCGCTTGATCAATTCATTGTGCGACACGGCTTTAGTCTACGGCTTCGCAAGCGGCGAGCCTCGCATTACCGTGGATTTGGTGTTTGATCTGGTGCGCGAGCGCATTGCGAGCGGCTTGTTTGCTGCAATCGGTGACGCATTTGAGATTCCCGACACAGAGAAGGCACTCGATGCCGCACGCGACAATCTGGCCCGGGCAACCAGCGATACCGCCGTCTCACCCATAGCCATTGCTTCGCGCGTCTAGTGTTGAGTTGTCGACAAAGAAAAACAGCGACGTCCAGGAATACAGATGACAAGGCCAATCAAACTCTTGCTAGTAGCCGGTGCGAGACCGAACTTCATGAAAATTGCTCCGGTCATTCGCGAAATCAAGCGGCGCGCGGATACCTTCAGTTACGTTCTCGTGCATACCGGTCAGCACTATGACGAGGGTATGAGTGATGTGTTCTTTCGGGATCTGGGCATACCGAAGCCCGATCACTACCTTAACGTCGGCAGTGGCAGCCATGCGGGCCAGACCGCTGCAATCATGACATCCTTCGAACCAGTTTTGGAAAAAGAACAACCGGATTGCGTGCTGGTGTTCGGCGACATCAATT
>JANOXY010000112.1:0-1715 GCA_031418675.1 Pseudomonadota bacterium | reverse complement strand
GGTTCCCACGGCAACTGCACAAAGGTCTCAGGATCGGCGATGCCGACCAATTCGCTCGCTTCAGGCCCGTAGCCAAGGTAACGCCCCTTGCGACTGATGAATAGATTGGCTGTCGAACCATAGACCAGCTGAAAGCCCTTGGTGGCGAGACGCTCCCAATGGTCGGCCGGTGCGCCCTTGCCCATGATGCGGCCGGTGACTGATACGAATTGATAGTAGATATACTCGATGCCAAGCGCGTTGATCATTGCGCGCACCTTCTTCGTACCATCCGTGCGTGCGGCATCCTTTACATAAGATTCCAAAGCGCCCATCACCCGTTCCTCCGATTGCTGCTGGCTGAGGACATCCGTGTCGTTTTTTCAGGTCATACGTGATGCAGATAACGACGTCGCTCGAAAGCGGCGACGTGCCGCCGCATCAGGTGGTCTTCCTGAATACAGCTGGAGGTGTAATGTTGGATGAAGCTTGGACCGAACAATTCGGCGGCGAGCACGCTGGCCTGCATGCGTTCGGCTGCTTCGAGCAAGGTACGTGGCAACGGTCCGATAGATGGATGCACGAAGTCGCGACCGATATCGCCGGTCCGGGGCGGCGGTTCGAGTTGATGTTCGATGCCATATAAGCCGGCGCCGAGCAACATGGCGAAGGCGAGGTGCGGGTTCGTGTCCGCGCCCGGCAGACGGAACTCGATACGCGTGTCGTCTTGTGTACCGCTCACGATGCGCAGCGCGCAGGTGTAGTTGCCAAGATCCCAGGTTGCGGTGCGCGGTGCCCAGTTACCCGGCACGTAGCGACGATAAGCGTTGACCGTGCCGGCGAACATTGGCATGAGTTCGGGCAGCAGTTGCAATACGCCGGCGATGAAATGACGACACATTGCTGAGATACCGTCTGCGTCGTTGGCGTCATGGAATAGGGCTGCGCCACTCGCCCTGTCGCGCAAGGAGATAATCGGGTGCCCGCCGAGGCCTGGATGTGCATCGGAGAGCTGCGCCATGAATGAGGCGGTCATGCCACGTTCGATGCAGAACGCTTTGGTGTACAGCTTGAACAAGGCACTGTCGTCAGCCGCACGCGCCAGTGGCCGTACTGGCAAGGCCGCTTCCAGACAACCAGGCCCAAGTTCTGAACACATATGGTGCAAGGGCACGTCGCCGGCGCGCAGGTATTCGTCGTAATCGCGGAGCAAGGCGGCACCGGTGGCCGGGAACAAGCCGGACCAGCAGCGGTTTTCCTGCGCGTAGGTCTCGAGATCGTCGTAGTGTTTGGCGGCGATGCTGGCCGGCGACTCGGCGAGGATAATGAATTCAAATTCGGCCGCGCCCAGGGCGTCAATACCGAGAGCCGCTGCGTGGGTGATTTGACGTGCAAGCAATGTGCGCGGTGACAGCTCTGCACTCGGCCCTATGTAATCGGCAACCATCAAGGCTGCGTCCGGCTCGCCGGGATACGGTCGCAGACTCGCCACATCAAGCCTGCAAGGCTCACTGCGATAAGGCCGGTCGGCACGTACCGTATCGTTTGGTCCCCAATAGGGCAAGGCGTCGATGAAAGACCAGCCTTCGCTCAGGTAACGCAGCAGCAGGGCTACTGGCAAACGCTTCTCGCGAAACACGCCCTCAGTGTCAAACAGCCCCGCATGTACGAATTCAATATCCTCGCCGTCAAGGATGGCGATGACTTCGTCATTGGAGTGGGCAGACCAGCGGTGT
>JANOXY010000111.1:0-7762 GCA_031418675.1 Pseudomonadota bacterium | reverse complement strand
CCCCTGTAGGTGCGAATTCATTCGCACATTCACGCCACCGCACCACCGACCCCCCATAGGTGCGAATTCATTCGCACATGCCCACCGCGGCGACCGCCGCCTCACCCCGCATCCGCTTCGCGCGCACGCAACTCCACACGCCGGATTTTGCCGCTGACGGTTTTGGGCAGACCTTCGACAAATTCAATGCGACGCGGATATTTATAGGGCGCGGTAACACGCTTGACGTGTTCCTGTAACTCGCTCACCAGGGCGTCACTGCCCTGATAGCCCGGCGCGAGTACCACGAAGGCCTTGACCACAAAACCGCGCGTCGCATCCGGGCTGGCCACCACCGCCGATTCAGCCACGGCCGGATGTTCGATCAGTGCGCTCTCGACCTCGAACGGCCCGATGCGATAACCGGCCGACAGAATGACGTCATCGGCACGACTCACAAACCAGAAATAACCGTCTTCGTCGACATAACCACGATCACCGGTGAGATACCAATCGCCAATAAAACACGCCTGGAAGCGTTCCGGATCGCCGCGATAGTCTTTGAACAAACCAGGCGCGCGCAGCGGCTTGGCGCGGATCGCAATATCGCCTTCTTCGCGCGGCGGCAGGGGCTGACCTTGTTCATCGATGATGGCGAGATCGAGGCCCGGCATGGGTTTGCCCATGGATCCAAAACGCGGCTCGATGGAAGGATGATTGCCGCACACCAGGACGGTTTCCGTCTGGCCATAACCATCACGGATCACCAGCCCGGTGGCACGCTTCCAGGTTTCGATCACTTCCGGATTGAGCGGTTCACCTGCGCCTACGCAGTGCCGCAGATGCGGAAACTTGTAAGCCGACAAATCCTGCAACACCACCATGCGATAAACCGTTGGCGCACCACACAAGGTGGTGATGGGATAGCGCGCGAGCAGGTCCAAAGATTTTTTTGCATCGAACACCGCCGAATGATGGACGAACACCGTGGCGCCCATGTTCCACGGCCCGAAATAGCTGCTGTAGGCGGCTTTGGCCCAACCGGTGTCGCTGATATTCCAGTGCAGATCCTCTGGCCGCAGATCCAGCCAGTAGCGTCCGGTGATCTGGTGGGCCAGCCCATAACCGTGGCCATGGATGGTCATCTTGGGATAGCCGGTGGTGCCCGAGGTGAAATAACACAACGCGTCTTCATCGAAGCTCGTATCGGCCGTTTCGAACTGCGTGCTCGTGCGTTGCATGAGCGTGTCATAGCTATGCCAACCGGCGCGTTGGCCGTCCACCAGCACGCGCGCTCGCAAGGTCGGACATTGCTGCGCCACTTCGTCAAGCTTGGCGGCATTGGCGGTGTCGGTGATAAAAGCCACCGCCTGGGCAGCGTTCATGCGATAGGCAATGTCTTTGGGCGACAACTGGGTCGTGCCCGGTGACAGCACCACGCCCATGCGAATGCCGGCTGTCACGATCTCCCACCATTCGAGGTTGCGTCCCAGCATGAGCACGATGGTATCGCCACGTTTAACACCCAGGCCGGCCAGCGCATTGGCGAGCTGACACGAGCGATCACGCACCTGGGCAAAACTGCGCTGCTGTTCGTTGCCATCGTCATCAACCCACCACAGGGCGAGTTTGCTCGGATCCTTGATGGCCCATTGATCGATCACATCGCGCGCAAAATTGA
This sequence comes from Pseudomonadota bacterium, assembly GCA_031418675.1. Classification (GTDB taxonomy): domain Bacteria; phylum Pseudomonadota; class Gammaproteobacteria; genus JADJYF01. The sequence goes on along the minus strand of JANOXY010000111.1, from coordinate 6,102 downwards.
ATCGCGCCGGTGGTGCCCACTTAAAGCTCGCGCGCGCCTGTTCGTAGGTTTCGCTGGACGGCCGGGTACTACTCATGATGGCTACCTTTGCTGGTCAGAACCAGTTCTCGTCGGTGGTGAGGCAGGTGTCGTCGAAACGCGCCAGCAGCGAGCAACGTTCAGCAACTTTGGGTATTTCGTAACGATAAAAATATTGGCAGGCGCGCAGCTTGCCGCGATAAAAATCCCGGTCGCCGCCCTGCGCGGCGGGCAGTGCGCGCAAGGCCACCAAGGCCTGGCGCAGCCATATCCAGCCCAGCACAACATGGCCAAAAGCGTCGAGGTAAAGCGAGGCATTGGCCAGCGCGCGGTTGACGTCGCCACTGGCGCGCAAGGCATCGAGCGCCGCGGTGGTTTCGGTAATGGCGGTAATGGCTGCCTGGAAATCGGCGCAGTATTGCACCAGCTCGCCGTGCGCTGCCGCTTCGAGCAGGGTTTTCCGATACTCCGCCAGCAGTACCTTAAACGCTGCACCATCGTGGATACTGACTTTGCGCCCCAGCAGATCGATGCCCTGGATGCCATGGGTACCTTCGTGTATCGGGTTCAGCCGCGCATCGCGATACATTCGTTCGAGCGGAAACTCACGGGTATAACCGTAGCCGCCTAATACTTGAATGGCGTGTTTGTTGCCCTCCAGACAGAACTCCGACGGCCAGGACTTGGCGATGGGTGTGAGAATGTCCAACAGCAGACCGATGCGCTCGAGTTCCACGGCGTCGGTTTCCGTGCGCTGACAATCGATTAACCAAGCGCTGTGCAGCACCAGGCTGAAGGCGCCCTCGGCCGCGCTCTTTTGCGCCAGCAGCAGGCGCTTGATATCGGCATGCTGGATGATGGGCACTTGCGGCGAGGTGGGATCCTTCTCCTGCGGATGACGACCCTGAGAACGTTCGCGTGCGTAGTGCAGCGAATGCAGATAGGCGGTGTAACCCAGCACCGTAGCTGCCATGCCGATGCCAATGCGCATTTCATTCATCATCTGGAACATGCAGAACAGGCCTTGATGTTTAGGCCCCACCAGCCAGCCGTGACACTCACCACCTTCGCCAAAATTGAGCACGGTATTGGTAATACCGCGGAAACCCATCTTGTGATTGAGCCCGGCCAGCTGAATGTTGTTGCGCGCACCGAGGGTGCCATCGTCATTGACACGAATCTTAGGCACCACAAACAGCGAAATGCCCTTCACACCCGGCGGCCCGCCGGGGATCTTGGCCAGCACCAGATGCACGATGTTTTCGCTAAGCCCATGCTCGCCGCCGGAGATCCACATCTTGGTGCCCTTGATCAGGTAGTGATCCTGGGCAGTGGGTTCGGCGCGCAACTGAATGTCCGACAACGACGAACCGGCCTGGGGTTCCGACAGACACATGGTGCCAAAAAAACGCCCGCTGACCATCGGCTCGATATAACGCCGCAACTGATCCGCCGTGCCAAATTCCGACAACAGATTGATGGCCGAATGGGTGATCAGCGGATAGGAGTTGGCCGATACATCAGCCGCCCCGAACCACGCACCCGCCGCTTGACTGACCACCCACGGGATCTGCATGCCACCCACTTCCACCGGCGCCGCGATGCCCATGAAACCGCCGGCGATGTAAGCATCCATCGCCTCCTGCAACTCAGGCGGAAGATGCACCCGCGTACCGTCGAAGCTGGGCTCGTTAGCGTCGAGTTTGGCGGCGTACGGTGCAAACTTGTCTTCGGCCAAAACGCGGGCCGCTTCGATCACGGCGTCAAACACCGCGCGGTCATGGTCAGCGTAACGCAGTGTGCGGGTCAGAGCCTCGGTATCGAGCAGTTCATAGAGATTGAAATCGATGTCGCGGGAATTCAGCAGCAGACTCATGATGCCTCAAATTTTTGTCAGGCTAGGCCCGTCGGCGGGGCGCTTATTGAATCACAGAACGACAGGCGCGCAGACCGCTCGCGTCCGTGCACAGCCGTTGCTGCGCCATCGTTCACGGCCGTGCCGATTCGTCCAGCGTCAAGCCGCTTAAATCGAATTGAGCGGGCGGCACTTTTTGCGGCTCGACCAACACCACACCGGCTTCGGCGAGACTCAAACCATCAAGCGCAAATTGTGCTGCGGGTGGCGGTGTGTAGTCGACGATTTGCACACCTGCTTCGGCCATGGTGAGGTGATCGGTAACGATCGCGGCCGGCGCAACAGGCCGCGCTTCGACCAGCACCACACCAGGCTCGGCCAGGGTGGTGTCGAGCGCGTCGGGTGTGCCTCGCAGCGCAGCCGGCGGTGCGCTGCGCGCAAATGCCGGGTCAAGGGTTGTGACGGCCGCACTGGCGGCCACGGGTGCTGGTGCCGCCGCTGCTGCTTGAACCGGCTTGGCCACGGCTGCGGCTGCGGGCCCGCCCTCCGCTGGCATGTCAATGGCGTCAACCAAGGCGCCGGCCTTGGCCAGTGCAGCCTTGTATTTATCGGCGCTGAGCAGGTCCAGACCCTTTTTGATAATGACCGGTTGACCCGTAAACATCTGCTCAACACGCGCCGCCTCGATGTTGAATAGTTTGGCGAAGTTGTCACGCACCTGGGCAGGATCGGCGCCTGCCATCAAGCGTCCACGAAATACGATCGCGAATTGTTGCTCGGCCATTTTTACGCTCCTCCCACAACCTGCAGGCGTCTCACGCCAGATAACCGCCATCAACGACGATCGAACTGCCCGTGGTATAGGACGCCGCGTCCGACACCAGGTATAAAACCGCGGCCGCCATCTCTTTGGGATCTGCGCCTCGAGCGAGCGGCGTATGGGGCATTTGTTTGGCCATGAACTCGGCGTCCTCGTGCAGGGCCATGGCGAACTTGGTGCGCGTCAGGCCCGGTACCAGGGAGTTGACCCGTATGCCGAACTGCCCGCACTCGCGCGCCAACGCTTTACTCATATTGACGATGCCAGCCTTGGTCATGGAGTAAACACCTTGTTTGTCACCCGGCGACAACCCGTTGACCGAGGCGACATTGACGATGGCGCCGCCGCCCTGGGTGCGCATGCGCTTACCCGCGCCGATGGCCATGAAAAAATAGCCGCGCAGATTCACTTCCAGCGTTTTGTCGAAGGAACCGACGTCGGTATCCAGAATGTGGCCGTAATAAGGATTGGCAGCCGCGTTGTTGACCAGGATATCGACACGTCCGTGGCGTTGGTCCATGTAGGCATAAAAGGCCTCGATCTGATCAACGCGGCCAATGTGGCAGGCGCGCATTTCAGCACTGCCACCCAGGGCCGCAATCGCTGCCAGGGTTTCCGCGCAGCCATCGGCACCACGGCTGAGACACACCACATGGGCGCCATATTCCCCGAGAATCTTGGCGATTTCCTGCCCAATGCCACGACTGGCACCGGCCACCACGGCGATCTTGCCGCTCAGATTGAATTGTTCCCGCGTCATCGTGCTTGCCCCTCGTGCTACTACGCTCAAGACCCCCAAAGCGATCATGAACAGGTCTTGGGAATGGTACTTGATCCCATAGGCCACGCCTCCCTTTGCACCAGCGCCTACCCTATGGCGGCCACTGCTACCAAGCGGTGAAGGGTGACCCTGGGCCGCGCGCGTGAAATACCCGGGGCATACCGATAGCATGTGCGCCTCTCGGCGTGTGGCTGGGCGCACGCCGGGTCTGTGTTTACGCCGCCCCTTCTTTCCAAGCCCTGGCCAAAGGTCGCTCCCAACATGATCAAAATCGTCCTCAAACGCGACCGCGAACGCTCACTACTGCGTCGTCACCCGTGGGTTTTTTCCGGTGCCATCGACAAGGTCGCAGGCGACCCACAGGTGGGCGATACCGTCAGCGTCTTCGCCCAGGATGGCCGTTTTCTCGGTCATGGCGCCTGGAACCCGGTGTCCAACATCCGCGTACGCATCTGGGACTGGCAGGAAGCGACCGTCATCGACGCGGCGTTTTTCACCACCCGCCTGGCCGCGGCCATGGCCATGCGTGAGCGCTTGATACCCACTGCGGCCGACGGTGCGGTGCGTCTGGTCAATGCCGAATCCGACGGCTTGCCGGGTCTGGTCGTCGACCGTTTTGGCGATGTCATGGTGATGCAGACCACCAGTGCCGGCGCGCGCCGCTGGCGCGATGTTTTTGCCGACGCGCTGATGACCCTGAGCGGTGCACGGGCGGTTTACGAACGCTCCGACAGCGACGTGCTGGAGGTGGAAGGTCTCGAAGTCGCCAGTGGCCTGCTGCGTGGGCAGCTCGCATCACCGCGCATCACCTGCCGGGAAAACGGTCTGCTGATCGAGATTGATCTCGCCCACGGTCACAAGACGGGCCACTATCTTGATCAACAGGAGAATCGCGCGCTGGTGGGTGCGCTGGCCAAAGACGCCGACGTGCTCGATGCTTTCTGCTACAGCGGTGGCTTCGGCCTGCAGGCGCTGGCCCACGGCGCACGCAGCCTGACGGCTATCGATTCCTCGGCGCCTGCACTGGCGCAGATGCAACGTCATCTTGAGCTGAACCAGCTACCCGTTGAGCGTTGCAGCTTGCTCGAAGACGATGTGTTCAAACAGCTGCGCAAACTGCGCGATGGCCGCCACAGTTTCGATCTGATTGTGCTGGACCCACCCAAATTCGCCCCTACCGCGGCGACCGCTGAACGCGCCGCGCGCGGCTACAAAGACATCAATCTGCTGGCCTTGAAGCTGTTGCGTCCGGGTGGGGTGCTGGCTACCTTCTCGTGTTCGGGGGGCGTCAACGCCGACCTGTTCCGCAAGATAGTTGCCGGTGCCGCCCTCGATGCCGGGGTCGACGTGCAGCTCCTGCGGCAGATGCACGCCTCACCCGATCACCCCATAGCCATGGCTTTTCCCGAGGGCGAATACCTCAAAGGCCTGTTGCTGCGGGTGGCCTGAACCTGGCCCAGCCACTTTACAATGATCGACCATCACCGGCTCCTTCAGCAGCCATGAGCCGGCTAACATTCGCCCGACACTTCAGGACCGGCCATGAACTATCAAACCATCGAAATCCACAAAGAAGACGCTATTGACTGGCTGACCTTAAACCGCCCTGACAAGCTCAACGTCATCAACCCCTTGATGTGTGACGAGCTGCAGCACTACTTCGGTGGACTGCAATTTAATCACCAGGTACGGGTCGTGATACTGCGTGGCGCGGGTCGCGCCTTGTGTGCGGGCTACGACCTGAATGCCGCAGAGGGGGTTAACGCCGGCCCGATCAGTGGCATGCGCTTCCAACGCCAGGTGGCTGAGGTTTATCTGCGCATGCGCCGCTGCCCGCAACCCATTATCTGTCTCGGTCACGGTCCGGCCACCGGCGGTGGTTTTGCTTTTCTGTTGGCCTCGGATGTGCGGGTGGTAACACCGGACGTGAAGATGAATGTCGCCATGGTCAAAGTTGGCATGACCGGTTGTGATGTCGGCATAAGTTATTTCCTGCCCCGTGCGGTTGGGCACTCAGTCGCCGCCGAGCTGATGATGACCGGCCGCATGATCACGGCCGAGCGCGCCGAACGCCTGGGACTGGTGTCGGCCGTGGTGCCCCTTGAAGAGTTGGAAACCACGGGGCGCGGTATCGCCGAAGACATGCTCAAAACCTCACCGCTCGGTCTGCGCCTGACCAAGGAAGGGCTGAATTTTTCTATCGACGCACCGAGCCTCGACGCTGCCGTGGCGATGGAAGACCGCGGCCAGATCCTGTGCGCAAGTGCTGGTTTGTTTGAGGAGGGGATCGCGGCCTTCCTGGCCAAGCGTCCGGCCAACTACCCGGACTGAAAGCCGGCCCGAGCGCGCTGCGGCACGGCTCGCCGAATTTTTGCCCGGGCCTAAAAAAACATCGACCAGCGCAGCTCCATCGTCCACTCATAGTTGTGCAGGTCGTTGAGCAGTGGCAGTTGTATGCGCACGCTCGCTGCCTGGTTGGCCGCGTACTTAGTGTCCGTCCAGAAACGGCAGCGTATTGATCGGTAAGAAAAATATCTGCGGCGAGGGATCGAAACCTCCGGCGGGTCGTGATCTAATGGGATCTCATACCACTGATTTTCCAGTCAATCAGCAACACCGCAGGAGGGG
>JANOXY010000110.1:0-8403 GCA_031418675.1 Pseudomonadota bacterium | reverse complement strand
ACCCTGTAGGTGCGAATTTATTCGCACACTAAAATGCGCGGCGCTCAGCTTCGACTGCACAATCAATGTGCGAATGAATTCGCACCTACAGGACCAACCGTGCCCGCCACGACAATGTTGATCAATAGCCCAAGCGCACTTCCACGAATACGCTGTTATTCGTTCGTCGGCTGCCGAACAAGGTGTCGGGCTCACCATGGTTCCATTCATAGCCGACGCTTGTTCGCACATCGTCACTTACCTCATAGCGCAACAGTGCGCGCAAGAAGCCATCGTGGTGACTGAAATCCTGAATGGCAAAGATTTCCGCGCGCAGCAGTTGATCGGGGCGCGTCCAGGCGAGCCGCATGCTGGCGCCGTTCTGGTTGTTATCGCGCTGGCCGGACTTGATGGCATTGATTAAGGCCATGCCACGCAGATAAGGATCGCGATAACGCTCAGGCGGACTGTGATTGCTTACGCGCCGCAGGACGTATTGCAGATTGAGATTGACGGTCTCACCGAAATTCCGGTCGCCGCCGATCACCGCAAACAGGAACGGACGATTGGAGAGATCGCCTCGTTCACGGTCCGGAAAATCGGTGTAGGCCGCCTCCATGCGCAGGTTCAACCCCCACTGCACGCTCGCCATGTCGGTGCCAAAAGTACGCTGGCGCGGATAAACGCGTAACAAATCAAAACGCCGCGCGCTATCGCGCGAGGCGCGCAGGTCGCCCGTCGGGTCATGGCCGTCAAAATAGGACAGCGACCAATCGATGCCCTGCTGGCTGCCATCGACCTTGATTGCACCCTGAGCAATACCATCGGGACGCCGGTCGCCGGTGATGGCGAAGGGCCCGATGTGGGCGGGCAGGGGCTGCGTCTCGGGGCGGAACTCGGGGATCCAGTAAAGCTGCAGCTCGGTGTTCTCACCGAGGCCATGGGCGGCGCGCAGCATGGCGCTGCCGCGGCGCAGATCGTTGTCGTCGGGAAACAGGCGGGACAGATCGCGCGAGGTGAGGTTGTCGGTCGGGTTGATGCGGTCGGCGCGGCCCCAGGCCACAACCTGGCAGCCGAAACGCACCTCGAAGTCCGCGATATTGCGGCTGAGATAGATCTCGCGCAGCTCCGCTTCGGGCACCGGGGCGCTGCTCAAATCCTCACTCTGCACCCAAGCTTCGGCATGCATACCGATGCCGGCCGCGCTGGTGTGAACTTCCTTCAGCCATAACGTGGCCGGTGCCAGGTCGTGGCGGTCGTCAACCGTGCGTGAAGCGCGCCAGTAGCCCAGGCGCAGTGAACTCGTCAGCCCGAGATTGGCGGCAGCTTCGTTCCATGCAGCAAGGGGAGTGGCCATCACCAGCGGCGTGCTGCTCAGCAAGCTCAGGCCCGCGACGGCGCGCGCGAGGCCCAGGGGTGTCACGGCGCGCGATCGAGTGCATGGGAATTGAAGGTTCGGGTTGGCAGTTCGACGCCCACTTCAAAGCGTTCGTAGCGGATCACTGAGCTGTGGCCGGTCTGCACGTTGTTCATTTCCAGTGCCATCGGCTGCCAGTGATCGCTGGCGGCCTCAACTTCCTTCAGGTCGCGCGCGAAATAGCGCTTGAGCAGTTCATTGTGATCGTCATACATCTCGCCCTGCACGGTCACACTGTTGTCGAGACGGACCCAGGACAGGCGGCGGCTGTAGCCGGTCGATTGTGCAATTTCATCATTGGCCGGCAGACTTTCGACCACCGCCGTCTCGACACCATCGAGTTTCTCCATGCGTAACAACTTGTGGGTCCAGGCCGCGACCTTATAGCCGATCACATCGCCGTGGCTGAAGTCGGTGCCGGCGAAGGAGTCGCGTTTTTCGGCCGCCGCCAGTCGCCGCACTTTGTGCAGCGCCGGCAGATAGACCCACACGTCGTCCTCACGTGTGCTGTTTTCTATCGACAGTATCGAGCTGCCGGCAATATTGGCCGGCGCGGAGAAGCGCGTCAGACGTGAACTGTTGACGCCGTCCTCGGCAAGGCGCGAATAGCCCACGGCCTTGCGCTCGCGCGATTGTCCATCAGCGCCGGTCAGCACATAGGTCGCGTTTATGCGCGTGGTGGCGTAGAGCGTGGTGTCGAAACTGCGCTGCATGAGGGCGACCGCGTCGAGCGGCTTGGCCGACTCGTCGGCCTTCGCCGTGGGTGCCGGCAGCAACATCAACAACAGCAGGCCGAGGGCGCCAGCAGTGCTGGCCTCGAGCTTGCTGTCTTCGAACACGAAACGCGGCTTCAAACTCAGCAACAAGGCCGGGTAGAGCGTCAACGCCGTCAACGCGCTGACCAGCATGGCCACGCCGATCATGATGCCCAGCCACAGATGCACCTTAAAACCGTAGGAGAACATCAACACGCCATACCCGCCGGCCACCGCCGTCGCGACATACAACACGGCCTTGCCGGCGGTGGCATAGGTGCGGCGTACCGCGAGCGCGAGGCCTTCGCCGGCGCGTAGTTCTTCGCGCAGGCGATAGGTGAAGTAGATGGCGTAGTCGGCACCCACGCCGACCGCGAGGGCTGCGACCGTGGCGGTCGCGATCTGCAGCGGAATACCGAACAGGCCCATCAGACCGAAGTTGGTCAGCGCGGTCATGACCAGCGGCACGAGCAGCAACAACCCGGCTGACACCGAACGGAACATCAGGCCCGCGATCACGAATACCGCCGCGCCCATCTGAAACAGGTTGATGATGTTGCCGTGCACGATCATGTCGCTCATGGCGGTCGGCGTGGTGATGCTGCCGGCCAGGCGCACTTTGACGTCGCGCGGGAAGTGGCTGCGGATGAAGGGCATGAGCTCTTGTTCGAGATGGGCGAGGTGAGCCGAACTGTCGGTTTTGACGAAGGCCTGGATCACGGCATGCTGATAGCCGCCATCGACATAGTTGCTGAAATCGCCATCGTCGCCCGACATCGAATAGAGCAGCGGATATTGCGCAACGAGGTCGGCGTCGTCGGGAATGACCGCCGCGGCGTCGTCGTCACCGTGCATAGCCTTGTTCATACGCACGATGAAATCGGCCAGCGAGATGGTGGCGCCGACCTTAGGATCTTTTTCGAGTTCGCGCTGGGTGGCGAGCATGGCGTTTAGTACCGCCGGCTCCTTCATGATGTCTTTGCGCTGGCCGTCGATGAGGATGTAAAGCGTGTTGGTGCCGGCCAGGCGCTCGTTCATGGCCGCGTCGTCGCGGCGCATGGGCTGATCGGCGGTGAAAAAGGCGCGCAGCGAGTTGTCGCAAACGATGATGCTGGTGCCAGCCAGCGCCAGCAGCGCGAGCGCCGCACCGCATAGGATGACGCGGCCACGGTGGGGGCCAAGCACGGTGCGGATTAGCACACCAATCACCCGGTCCCAGATGGTCGGCTTGTGTTCCAGATGCACGGTCAGCGGCGACGGCGGTGGCAGCATGGCGCGGCTTGCCGGAATGAAGGTCAGTTCGATCACCAGTGCGGCGAGGATACCGAGCGCGGCAAAGCAGGCGAAGGTGCGTATCGATTGGATACCAAATACCACCAGCGACAAAAAGCTCGCCGCGGCGATGACGCCGGCCGCGATCATCACCGGACCCATGGCCGTGACCGCTCGAATGATGGCCTCATGACTGGCGGCGCGCGCATCGATGATAGTCGGCGCGAGTTCATGAAAGGCCTCGTAATAGCGTTTCAGGATCTGCACGGCGTGGCCGGCTGCAACGGCGATGATGAGGATGGGCGTGACATTGCTGAAGGGGTCGAGCTTGAGACCTAACAAGGTCATGAGGCCGAGACTCCAGACGATGGCGAACAGGCCCGTGACCAAGGGCAGCGCCAGACCTTGCACGGTGCGAAAGGCTTCGAAGTGCAACAGGCCTATCACCAGCAAGGCGATAGGCAGCAGGAAGGCCATGCGATCGGAGTAGCGTTCCAGCGCCGCGAGAAAGATCGGTTGGCCGGTCACCATGAGTTCGACGGTGTCGTCGGCATAGGGTGCGATGGCGGCGCGCACATCGCGCTCGATGGCGCCAAAACCCTTGGGGTTGGGTTTGAATTCGCTGACTACTGCGACGGTCCTGCGGTCGCGCGAAATGAGCACGCCGTCATAGGCCGGGTTGTGGGCGATGGCGAGCGCGAGTTCGTCCAGTTCGCGCGTGGTGTGCGGCAGTTTGGCGAGCATGGCGCGCGCGCTGATGCCATCTTCGGTGCCGATGATGTTCTTGATCTTGGGCGAGGCCAGACTGCGCAGATTGGCGCGTTGCGCACCGGGCACGCCGGCCAATGCCTTGCTCAGGCCCTGCAGCTTTGCGAGGTGGTGGGGCGTCAACACCGTGCCCTCGCGTGCACTCATGCCGACCACCACGGTGTAGCGATTGCCAAACAGATGTTCGACCGCCTTGGTCGCGATCACATAGGGGTGGGCCTGGGGCAGCAACTGGTCGGTATCGACGATCACCTCCAGATGTCGTAAGGGCAACAACAGCAGCACGGTGGTGAGCGCAATCAGCGCAACGACGGCACGCCGGTGCGTGACGACAAAGGACACAAAATGAAACATCGGCGGCACCCAGATTATTGTTAGTTATTCGCAAGTGGCACACCGCTGCACGCACGCACGGTGGCAACGGCCACCGCCGTTATGGGGCCAGCAGCCTCGCGTCGTCGGGACCATGCCTGTTGAGTGATTTCAGCCGGAGCGCGCATATGACGCATGCTGCGTCACAGGTCGGTCCGCTCGTGTGCCGCGCGGCGGCGGTTATAGCCACGTGCCACGTGCTGCGTCGAACGACAATGCGTGCCTCAGTCGATAGCCTGAATATCCCGCGCGGATGGCCTCATCGTGTTGGCAGCGAGGCTGAATTGAGCGGTTTCCGCGGGGCGCGCCAAGATTCCAGTGAGCTCGCTCGTTGGGTTGATTAGAGTCCTGGAAAACAGTGCGCCATGCTTACTTCCTGGACCTCCTCGATTGGAATCGAAGTGCCAGACAAATTTGGTAGCAAGCAGTAGGTGCCAGGGCACCCACGACATCGCACTCAGGGCGTGGCCGCGTTTCCTACTCACGACGACCCGCGACGGCTATCGCCAGCGACCGGGCGGTGCCAGCGTCGGTTCTTGGTGACGCAGACCAGCACGACGTCGATGGTGATGTTTCCACGGCAGCGCCTCAGCATCGATACAATGTCAACCTCGTTATCGACTCCACAAGTGGCACCCTCTATGATGCACGGCCGAGCAACGCAGACAGGCAAGTGAGTACGCTGGCGTGAGCGATATCGGTGATCTTGTGATGACCCCGCGCGGCGGCGGGCTCTCCTTCGTGGCTTCCTACCGCGAACTGCTGCATACCTTTCTCGACGCAGGCTTCGTGCACTGCAGCCACGCTCAAGCCTTCGACCACTCAAGCTTGCCCGAGAAAGCTGCTTTTGTACGTCACGATGTTGATCACGATCTGAAGACCGCGATCAAGATGGCTCACATCGAACATGATCTTGGCATCCGCAGCACCTACTTTCTTCTCCATCCCGGCGATTTCGGACAAACCAGAAACTACTATGGCGCCATTGTCCGTGGTCGCATCGTGCCGTCTGCCGGCATGCAGGCAGCAGCTCGCGAGCTGGTGGCGCTAGGTCACGAGGTCGGATTGCACAATGATCTCGTGCAGCTCTCAATGAAAACGGGTCGCACCATTGAGGAGCTGCTGGGCGAGCAATTGGAAATCTTTGCCGCGCTCGACATTCCTCTTAGCGGTACTGCCTCACATGGCTCGCGCTTCGCACGCGAGCACGGCTTCGTCAATTATGAAATTTTCACTGAGTGTCTGCCCAAGGGTGAAGTGCCTCGCTCCATTGTTTTCGACGAGCACCGGGAGCAAGCGCTATTTGACGTCTCATTTCGGCAACTCGGCCTGAACTATGAGGCCTATTCCATCCCTCGAGATTGTTATATCTCGGATTCCGGTGGCCGCTTCAGCGTCGGCGCGACACGCCTGCTCCACGTCGACCCCGCGAGCATCAGGGCTTCTTTAGCGGATAAAAGACGCGTGGTCGCGCTCCTTCATCCTGATTGGTGGCAGTCCACCCAGCCCTCGCGACGACGCCTTGTAGCGGCCGCGAATACCGCGGGTGATGCCGCTGATCAAATTAAAGCCAGTGAGGTAATGCCACTATTTCGGCGTTCAGATGGTTCGCCTTTACGCGTCGCGGTGCGCGGCGACTGCTGTGGACGGCGGATGATAGCGATGAACCCAGAAATGTTTCCCGATGGAGTCAGGCTGCTTGTCAACGAGAAATGCCCCAACGCTGCCTTCGTTGATAGCTTGCAGGGCTTGACCGCAACCGGCGAGGAGTTGCAGGAACTCAGCGACACAAGCCGCATGTCCGCAACCCTGCGCGAATACTATCTCCATCAGAATGACCGTAGCGTGATGGATGCTCGCGATCTTGATTTGCTGGTGATGGATTCCTACTCGGACATGAACTTCGAGTTGTGGAAGTTGAAAGAGCGTGGCTGCAAGGTTTGGGTCCATCCCGAGTTTTTACGGCGAGAAAGTCCGCTCGTCGAGCAGTTAGTTCGAATCGGGCGCGCCACGTTGGATGACGCGGTGGCTCACGTGGTAGCTGTTATCGACCATCTACGTACGCTCAACCCTGGCTTGCCAGTATTATTCCTGACTCAACCTGTCGAGTTCTATCCAAAACTCAGTGGCCGTCGCGAGTTCGATCGACTTGGCGCAAGGGTCGCAGAACTCCGAGCGGGAGTGTATTTCTGCGACCCGCTGGCGCCAGAGCTAATCGAACCCGCCGACCTAGGCTCCTGTGGTCCCGGCTTGACGCTACATTTTTCCGCTAAGACCTATCGCCATATGGTGATACAAGCTTGGCGCCGTGGCCTTGCACTTCACTTTAATGGCAGCGATTCCGCACGCAGGGAGGTGATCGCCGCGCCTCACAAGTCGGCCCCCGAGATCTCACCCATGAAGATTGTCATACGCTCCATGAGTCGCAGGTTCACCGAACCCTATCGACGTGCCGTTGAACGCGCTCAGGACATTTTGCGTTACCTACGCGGGTTCGACAGTTTCAGCAATGCTGCACGCTGGTTTTGCGAGCGTGCATGGTCACGTATCTACAGTCGTGTGCGTGGCTTCGCGCCGCGCGGCGCGGCTACGCCCAGTGTAATCAAACAAGCCTTTGACGAATCGGATCTGGCGCGGGTAAGCGTGAGTTTCATCCGCGATTCCGCGACCTGCAAGCCGCAGTGTGCGCGGTCGGTCGATCGTGCCTTTGAGAGTTACCGCGACTATTTTTGCTTCCCAGCGCGCGAGAAGACCCAACGCAAACGCTACACACCAATGCTCATCGATTGCGATAGCTTGCTGGATTTTGCGGCTTGGGAGGCGCATATCAAGCGTTTTGGTAAGGGAGCGCGGCTGCGTCAGAAGCACAAAGCCGAGCGAGCGGGCTATGTAGTCCATCAATTTGTCTGGCAACAGTTCATTCCGGATATTCACGAGATAAACCATTCCAAGGAAGTCCGTTCGGGTGGGCCGATGCGCGGCCATTACCTGCGCTCGCTTGGGGAAATGGGCGGCGCAGCCCAGAAAGTGCTCACCACGGCTGCCCCAGCCTGCCCTTATCATTGGAGCCTGAGCTTCGGGGCATTTATGCCGGAACCTGGCCATTGCCAAGGGGAGATACAGGTCGACGAGCGTCTGGTCGCTTACATCGCCCTGCAACGCTGCGGAGAAGTTTTACTGTACTCAATGATCATGGGCCATGGGGCACATCTCGCTTCTGGCCCATTGGTGTTGCTTCACCACGAACTCATCAAATGGATTAACGAGCAACGCGATGACCTGACTCGTGATCTGCGCTATGTAATGTATGGTGGTTTGGAGAACGGCGGCGAGAATCTTCTGCAATGGAAACGTCAGGCGGGTTTCACACCGCATCTGGTAGACGCCACCGATGGCAGTTAAGTAGCGGTTGTATGGATGGGTAGGGCGTTTGTTCGCCTAGGATTCCCGAGCCCGCAACGCCGCTCGCCCACCGGTGCCAGCTCGCGATGTTGTCGTCCCTGGAACTTCGCGTCCTTGGGATACTTCACGATCTCCCAGGTCGCAAATAGCGGGCCCATGCCGGGCGAAACGGAAACCAATTACGGGTGAGCCGCGAACTGTCTTCGATGGACGCAATCGTCAAAATTTGACGAAGTCCGATGCAAACAGGGCTCCCGTGACGAAGGACGTTACGCGATCGATTGTTATCGCTTCAATCGATTCGAACCATCTTGCGGAACAGTATCGAATAATCATATTCAGAGCGATTGATCGTTATCGCGTGGGGCTGGTAAGAACGTAGCGCCGCGTTCTGAAAATCAATCACTCTCTACAGGAAACAGTACCTTGCGTGCCTCG
>JANOXY010000109.1:0-8511 GCA_031418675.1 Pseudomonadota bacterium | reverse complement strand
GGAGTCGAAAATGTTCAGGGCTGTGGTTTCGTTGTAGCTGGTTGAGTCGAGCGGATCGAACACCACCGTAGCGGGTGGGCCGTCATTGGCGTCGAAGTTGGCGCCGAATGTCACAGCGGTGCTGGCCTTGGGTGGATTGTTCGCCTGCGATAACTGCATTGGACCCAGGGCACCGTTGATGTTGCCGACCGTGTCAGCGCCAAACGCCAGCAATTGATGCCCCTTGGAATTGACGATGAAACCTTGTTTGTCGAGGCTGAAAGCACCGTCACGGGTGTACTGACGTTCACCGTCGACATCGGTCATGAAAAAACCCTGGCCACTGACCGCCAGATCCAAGGCATTGTCCGTGAACGAGATGTTGCCCTGTTCAAATTGCTGGGCTATGCGCGCGGTATCAACGCCGCGACCGATATTGGTTCCTGAACCGCCGACGCTGGACACCGCAAACACATCCTGAAATTCAACCCGCGACTTTTTGAAGCCGGTAGTGGCCGAATTCGAGACGTTGTTGCCAATGACGTTGAGTTCGTTTTCGGCGGCCTTCAGGCCGCTTATCGCTTGATTAAAAGCCATGATGGGCTCCGCTGTTGGGTAAGTGGGTTATTGAATTTCGATTACGTCGGCAAGCGCGATGGCGCCATAACCGTCGACATTGAGCGTCGGCGGCAAGCCATTGCGGCCAAGTGTCACGCTATCAACACGCGCCTGCACACCGACGTCGAGTCCGGTGATGGTGCCGTCGATGTTGGCGTCGATCTTGACGGTATAGGTGCCGGGCGCCGCCGTTTGACCGTTGTCGCGCAGACCTTCCCAATCAAAACGCACAGTACCGGCTAGTTTGGCGCCAAGATTCTTATGGAAGACCGCCTGACCTTTGCTGTCGGTGATATGGATGTTGACGTTGGTCGCATCATCCGGCAGTACGGCCGACAGCGTCGAGTTGCGGCCCGCCTCCAAGCTGAATTCGTCGCGTGGGATGGTCACTTCGCGACCGACCATGGTCGACGCCTGTAGCGCCTGACTGGATTGCAATGAGGTCGACAGCTTATCGAACGATTTCTGCAAACCGCTGATACCACTGACGGTGCTGAACTGTGCGATCTGGCCCAGGAATTCGGCGCTGTCCATTGGCTTGGAGGGGTCCTGATTCTTGAGCTGGGTGACCATCAGATTCAGAAAGGCCTGCTGATCGAGTTCATCTTTTTTCTTCGCCCCGATGGTCTCGGTTTTGGTGCTGTACTTCTCGAGCGCTGACGGCACGATGGAGGTGGTTTTTTCCATGCTCTTTACTCTCTTGCCTTACTGGCCCAGCGCCAGTGTCTGTTGCAGCATGCGCTTGGAAGCTTCCATGACCTCGACATTGGTCTGGTAACTGCGCGATGCGGAAATCATATTGGCCATCTCTTCAACGACGTTGACGTTAGGTAGAAAAACGTAGCCGTCGGCGTCGGCCAGCGGGCTGCCGGGTTGGTACTCATGGCGCAATGGCGCCTGACTCTCGACGATGCCGGTTACTTTGACGCCGACATCGGCAGCGCCGTTGGGATCGAAGGCATCGCCCAGCAGTGGTTCGAACACCGGCTCACGGGCGCGATAAGTTTCGCCGCTGCTGCTGGCCGCGCTGTTGGCATTGGCCATATTGCTGGCGGTGGTATTCAGACGCAGGCTCTGGGCGTTGAGCGCCGAACCGGCGATATTAAAAATGTTGAACAATGACATGCCTATTCTCCGCGCAGCGCTGACATGAGGCCGCGGATGCGACCGTTCAGAAAAGTCAAACTGGCCTGGTAGCGCATGGTGTTATCGGCAAACGCGGCGCGCTCGGCCTGCACATCCACGGTGTTGTTATCGAGGGAGGCCTGCAAGGGCTCGCGGTAGCGCAGCGCGAAGTTAAAATCGGGATCCGTGCCGCCAAGATGTCGGGTGTCTGTTACCTGCAGCGCGCCGTTGTCACCCTGCTCAGCCAGTACCGCTGCAAAATCGAGATCGCGAGCTTGGTAGCCCGGGGTATCGGCATTGGCGAGATTGGTCGCCAACACCTCGGCACGACGTCCACGCAGGGCGAGTGCCTGGGTATGGATGCCGAACGGGTCAATGGGATTGGACATGGCAGCTTGCTCGGTACGCAGTGATGACTGCGAGCAAGCTTGCGAAGAGCGTGCCAAGAATTCGAAATGCGGTTCCGGCGCGGGTTTGTTTGATTTTGGACGGGTCGGAGTCGGTCGCAGCGGCAAAGTCCTGCCACCGGGAGCGGCAATCAGGTCAATAGCGCGTGAGACCTTGCCGGCCCAGCCCATGGCCGTCTGGGCCTGTGGCTCCGACTACTGTCTGATAGTCGCGTGTTGAATTAAGGCTCTGGAAAGTAGTGTCCGAATGAATTCGGACCTACAAAAAACGCTCACACGGCCCTGCGATCTAACGCAAGGCACGCGTTCAAATTCAATCGCCCAGCACAACCTGGCGCACCATCGTCGCCAAATCATCGGCAACAAACTTGGGCACCAGCTGATCGGCACCAACGCGATCATCTTGGTCAGGGTATAGCCGTCCATTTCCGGCATCTCGATGTCAGAAATCACCATGCCGTATTTGCCCAGTATAGGCTGCTCGGCGGCGGCAGCCTTTAAAGTGTCCCAGGCCGCGCGACCATTCTCGGCGATGTCGTAGGTGAAGCCGATCTGGTCGAGAACTTTGGTGATCTGCTTGCGTGCAACCATGGAGTCATCTGCCACAAAAACGTGTCGCGGCCGCGATTTGACCGAGGTCTGGTCTTCGCACAACCTGGCTGAGACGTGATCGTCGATCCCGACAATCTCGGCCGGCACACGCTCAACATCGAGTATTTCGATCAAGCGTTGATCGAGGGTCACCACCGCCGTCAGGTAATTACTGCTGCCGATACCGATCGGCGGGGGGTGAATCTCGTCCCAGCGCAAATTGACGATACGCTCGGCCGAAGGTCTGCAACGGCCCGAGTTGGAACAGCAAGAGCTCAACGCGATTCTGGCCCGCAATACGGGTCAGGCGATCGACGCCCGCCATCACACTCGACACGTCGCGCCCTCTTACACTTACGCCATGGTCGGGTAGCGGCGCGCGGGCAGTGGGCTTTAGTTTGGTCCCCGCATCTGGTTTATCGCCGATGCGGCACGCCGATTGCATCTTGGTCGGCAACGCTAAACCCGGTGCCCCATGGTCGCCGCGTAAAAAATGGCCTTGCTCAAATGAAAAAATACCTCGCCTTGCTGCTGTTCGGCGCCCTCTCCTCGGCCCATGCACAGACCATTCAAGCCTTGTCGTCGATCGAGGCAGCGGTAAAGGGCTTTGTTGCTGCGCAGCTCGGTGCTGAGCAGGACACGGAATTCACCATTGGCCGGCTGGATCCCCGTCTGCGTCTCACACAATGCGAGCCTGCGCTTGAGATGCGCTTCAATCGCGAACCGGCGGCGGGCGGACCCAACGCCGTTGAAGTGCGTTGTGTCGGCGAACGACCGTGGTCCCTGTATGTCACGGTGGATATCTCACGCTATGCCCAGGTACTGGTAGCGACCCGTGCGCTGGGGCGTGGTGCCACTATCAGCGCCGCCGATGTCGGTGTGGCGCGCCGTCGCATCAACGGCACGCACAGGGATTACCTGAGCGATCCCGCGACGGCGGTCGGTCGGGTCGCAGTGCGCGCTATCAGCGCCGACCAGATTCTGGGTACAAACAATGTCACCCTGCCGCGCCTGGTGAAGCGCGGCGACGAAGTTATCATCGCCAGTGTCGGCAGTGCCGTCAGCGTGCAAGTCAGAGGCCGGGCGCTTAAGGATGGCGCGCTTGGTGACCGTGTAGCGGTACGCAATCTGAATTCCAAACGCGTGGTGGAGGGTGTTGTGAATGCCGACGGGATGGTAGTGGTTCGCACGGGTGCGGTACTGTAGTCGCATCGCGGCGCCAAGCGCTGGATTTTACGCACGATTTATTTATGCGACTACGGTCGCAAAACACCTCGGAATACTAAAGGAATGCGGCCGCAGCGCCGCTAACTTAGACCGTCCATCTAGGGGATAGAGAACACATGGTTGCTGAAATTAAAGGAACCGGACCGCAGAGCCCGAACGCGGTCGACACGGGATTACGCAAAGTAGGAGGCGCCGCGACTGTCGCTGCGCAGGCCCCTACCCAGTCATCCGAAGTAGTCACACTGACGGATCTGGCCGCACGTCTGCAGCGTCTGACCGACGCGGTAGCACAGTTGCCGGAAGTTGATCAGGCGCGCGTAGCCGAGCTGAGGGGTGCCATCGAGAGCGGCGACTACCGCATCGACGATGCCAAGATCGCCGACAAACTGACGGCCTTCGAAGCGCAGTTGAGCCGCGGCGGGCCGGCGCGTTGAGTGCAATGATGCTTATGGCACAACCGCTGGCTGAGCTGCGTGAGGAGCTCGCGGGGCTGCTCGACGAACTGAGCCTCGTGCTGGCCGATGAACTGACGGCACTGCGGCAGCGCGACAGCGAGGGCCTCGAACTTGGCGCCGCGCGCAAACTGGAGCTGGTAACGGCACTCGAAACTGCGACCGGCAATTTTTGCCGGGCAGGCGGCAAACTCGACCGCCAGTCCCTTGCCGCACTTGCCCGTCAGGCCGAGGCCTGCGCCCACGCTAACCGCGTCAACGGCGGTGCGATAGAACTCAATCGCAATTTGACTGGACGCTTGCTCGCGACACTGCGCGGTGGTCCGCGCCCAATAGCTACCTACGATGCCAATGGGCGGCTGCAGCAGCGCACTGCCGGCAGGCCGGTCGGACACGCCTGACCCGCCGCGCCCAGACCGGCTATGGAAGTGCTTAGGAATTTCGAAGCGGGTGACCCCGCCCTCACGGTCAGCGGCCTCGGCGAAGCTGTCGACCCACGGGACGCTCGTCACCAGCTGCTGAAAAAAATCTACGAAGCCCATTGCCTGCTCGATATCCGTTTTGATGCCGACGACGAGGCCTATCAAAGCGCCATCATCGAACTGGTTCCCGAAGCCGGCTATCTGGTGATTGACACCTTGACGCCTGGCGCGGGTGACAATCTCGCCGCACAGCTGCCCGGGATCCGCGTGCGCACTCGTCTGCGCGGCATGGAGATTAAATTTGCCAGCGGCATCGTGCAGCGGGGCAGTCAGGCCGGTCTGCCCTACTACAAGGTGCGTTACCCGCAGGACATCGAATATCCGCAACGACGCACTACCTCGCGCGTCACGGTGCCCTTCGACCGCGGCGTGCCGGTGCGTTTCCAGACCGGCAACAATAGTTGGGTGCGGGGCGAAATTCGCGATCTATCGTTACAGGGTTTCTGCGCGCGCCTGTTGTCGGGCGACGTGAAAAACATCGAGCAGCAATACGAGCAAGCAACCGCCTGCGAAATCGATCTGCCTGGCCACGGCACGCTGCGCGCGATAGTCGAGGTGCGCCACATGCTGCCTTCACGCGCCCGTAGTGCACCGCGGGTCGGGGCACGTTTTGTGGCGCTCGACCCAGCCAGCGAGCGCCAGCTTAGACACTGCGTGACCGAGCTCGATTTCCAACGCGAACAACCACGCTGAGCCGACACCAGGCGCGGTTGACCAAGCGGCTCATGGGTCCGGCGCGACCCTTTGCAGCGATCATTTGCGTCGTCGTCCGGCGCCCCTCACCACTGGCAATACAGCGGTAATTTTTCTAAGGTGCGGCCTTGACGCCGCCACGTCGATGGCGGTCTTGCTCGCATCCCTCCAACCAGGACCCGCCCATGGCCAGCTACAACTTGAACCTCGTGCGCGTTGTTGAACGTCCCGAACAGTATTTCCCCCACAAGCAAATCGTCTCGCGCAACCACGACGGCAGCTTGACTCGATATACCTATGCCGATTTTGCCAAGCGCGTGCGGCGCCTGGCGAGCGCACTCGCCAGCATCGGTGTTGGGCGCGGCGACAAGGCCGCGACTTTGGCTTGGAATACCCATCATCACCTGGAGCTGTATTTCGGCATTCCCTGTGCGGGTTCAGTGCTGCATACGGCCAATCTGCGTCTGTCGGACGAGCATATTGCCTATACGATGAATCACGCCCAGGACAAGGCGATCTTTTTTTCGCCCGATCTGCTCACCACCGTCGAGAACCTGATGCCGCTGCTGACCACGGTCAAAGCCTACGTCATCCTGGCGGACAAAGCCCCGGCCTCCAAGATCCCAAATCTGTTGAGCTACGAAGAACTGCTGGCGCACGGCGATCCGGCCGCTGCCTATGACGATCTCGACGAAGACGCGCCGGCGTCGATTTGTTTTACCTCGGCAACAACCGGCAATCCCAAGGGTGTGGTCTACAGCCACCGCGCTTTGACGCTGCATTCGTTGATGCTCAGTCATGTCGACGGCATGGCAATGTCCGAGAAAGATGTGTTGATGCCGATCGCGCCGATGTTCCATGTCAATTCATGGGGCGTGCCGTTTGCCGGTGTATGGGTGGGTGCCAAGTTTGTATTTCCCGGCGAGCGCCCGACGGCCAGCGATAATCTGAAACTGATTGCCGAGCACAAGGTGACCTTCGCCCACGGCGCGGTCACGGTCGGCATCGATATGATGAATCTGCTGCAGAGCCAGCCGCACGACATCTCCAGTCTGCGGGGTTTATTGCTCGGCGGCTCGGCGACCCCGGCGTCGGTCATGAAGTATTACCAGGACCAACACGGTGTGCCGATTCTCACGGCCTGGGGCTCGACCGAATGCGCACCGCTGGCGACCCTGACCTATATTCGCGGCGATCAGGAAAGTTTGAGCACCGATGACAAGATCGCCATCCGCGTGCGCCAGGGCATTCCGGCGCCTGCGGTCGAGCGCAAGGTGCTCGACGATGATGGTAATCCCGTTGCGTGGGACGACAAGGCAATCGGTGAGGTCTACGTGCGTGGGCCGTGGATCGCGACCAGCTATATCGACGAACCGCGCAGCGCTGAAAGCTTTATCGATGGCTGGTGGAAGAGCGGCGACATCGCCTCGGTCAACAGCGACGGCGTGATGAAACTGGTCGACAGAGCCAAAGATTTGATCAAGAGCGGTGGTGAGTGGATATCTTCGGTCGATCTCGAAAACTCACTGATGGCCCATGGCGCATTGCGTGAAGCGACCGTGGTCGGCATGCCCCATGATAAATGGCTGGAACGCCCGATCGCTTTTATCGTCGCGCGGGGTGCAGAAAGGCCTGGCGAGGAGGAACTGCGTGCTCACCTGCTGAATGCGGGCTTCGCCAAATGGTGGTTGCCCGACCGCCTGATCTATCTCGATGAGATCCCCAAAACCGGGGTGGGCAAGTTCAACAAGCGTCTGTTGCGTGAGCAACTCGACACGCTGCTGAAATAGCCACCCCACCACGGCGCGCGCTGCTTACAGCGGCGTGCGTCAGCCCTACAGTCCGAGGTTGCCGGGCGAAAACATACCGTGCGGATCAAGCCCGCGTTTGATCCGTTCCAGCACACTGAAATAAGCGCTGGCGGCGCGCACTTCAGCGGCCCAGATCTTGCCGCTCTTGTAGGGCACACAGCCGGCTGCGCGCAGCGCTGCCGTGGCGTCTGTGATGACTTCCTGCATCGCTGGCCACTGGCTTTGTTCGTCATAAAAAGCCATCACGCCGCCGTGCAAGCCACGTCGGCAGACTACCGTTGCCGCGCCCCACACAAACGCTGGCCAGCGGGCCCGCAAGCCATCGACGGCTGCGCAGAAATCCGCCAGTCGATCGCAGGGTAAAGAAGTCATGAGAATGCCGCAGCGCGAGCGCGTGAAATAACCCGCGAAGGAGTACCAATAATTGGCTTCAAAGCGCAAATTGCGGAAATAGCTGTCATCGAAGATGGCGCAATCACCACCACCGTGGCTGGCGGCCAAAGCCAACAGCCGCTGGTGATCGGTTTTTATATCGGCGTGATCGCCGCCGAGATCAAACCCGATGCAGTAGTTCGGCAGGGTGCTGGGATCCACTGCAGGGTGAGCCGCGCCTACACGCGCGCGTACCGTGCCGCCTTCATAACCCGCCGCGTACCAGACGTTGCGGGTTAACTCGCGCGCCTGGACCTCGCTCAAAAAGCGCCCTGCGGCCGCAATCTCGGTAAACCCCACGCAAAAGGTCTCGCGCAACGCCGGCAACGGGTAAAGCCATAAAGCGATTGCCGTGACCACACCCAGCGTCGCATCGGCGCCAATAAACAGGCCGGTCAGATCCGGGCCGAGGCAGTAGCGCTGAAAAAAGCCCGCATCACGGCAGGCGGCGCTGCCGGTACGCAACTGGGTGCCATCGGCCAGCACCACTTCGAGGCCCGCGACACAATCGCCCATGCTCTGGTGGCGCGCCGAGCCGGTGCCGAGCGCGTGGGCCGACAGGGCCCCCCCGACCGTCGCCGCGGGCCCGGTCAAAGGCACAATGCCCACTGTCTGACCGTGGACTTCAAGCTGCGCCAATAAATCGGCAAAACGAATGCCAGGTTCAACCACCACCACCCCACGCGCCAGATCG
>JANOXY010000108.1:0-4396 GCA_031418675.1 Pseudomonadota bacterium | reverse complement strand
CCAGCAGCACCAGCGCCAGCCATTGATAAACCTGCGCAAAGCCGATTTTGTCGGCTGCCAGGAGGGCGCCCGCCCCCGCGACCAGCATCCCGATGCGATAGCCAGTGACTGCCGCACCGGCGCCAAAGCCTCGTTCTCGCTCCTGCAATAATTCAGTGCGGTAGGCATCGATGGCGACGTCCTGGGTGGCCGACAATGTCGCCACACCGACGGCCGCCAGGGCCAACATCGGCAGGGCACCGGCAGCGAGCTCGGCGCTGCCGGCGGTAAACAGCAACAGGGCCAGCAGCACCTGAGTCAACAACATCCAGTCCCGTCGCCGGCCGGGCCAGCCGGGCTGGTAACGATCAAGCAGAGGCGCCCATAAAAACTTCAGCACATAGGGCAGACCGACCAGCGAAAACCATCCGATCTGCTTGACATCGACACCTTGCACCGTCAGCCAAGCCTGTAAAGTGCCGGCGCTCAAGGCCAGGGGCAAGCCTGAAGAGAAGCCGAGAACGGCGACCGTCACAACGCGCGCATTCAACAAAGCAATATTCATCGTCGCTGCGTACCCGTGCGAAAGGAAGTCTGTGGCTTGCCGCCCATGGATCGGCATTGTATATGTGCGCGTCCACCCACCACGCGAGGCTGACCGTGGCCATCGAAATCGAGCGAAAATTCCTGCTCAGGGACGACCGCTGGCGCGCCGCCGTGCAGCGTTCGGTACTGATGCGGCAAGGTTATCTGGCGGGATCCGCCGAGTGTTCCATTCGCATTCGCCTCAGTGACGAACAAGCCCACCTCAATATCAAAAGTGCGACGCTGGGCGTTCAGCGCACCGAGTTCGAATACCTTGTGCCGCGTGCCGACGCCGAACTGATGTTGGCCAGCCTGTGTGGTACGCGCATCTTGGAAAAAACCCGTCACTTTGTCCTACACCATGGGCATAACTGGGAGATCGACGAGTTCTACGGTGCCAATGCCGGACTGATCGTCGCCGAGCTGGAACTCGATGCTGAAGACGAAGTCTTTGTAAGGCCACCATGGCTGGGTGCCGAGGTATCGGACGATGCGCGCTATTACAATTCCTGTCTGGTCGAGCACCCCTATCAACAGTGGCAAAGCCGCTTAAAACCAGACTGATGCCCGGGAATTCAGCGCAAAAGCCCGTGCTACAATCGAACCAGATCGAGGCTCGCAACGACGTTACGATGAATAGTCCCACGCAGTTCCCCACCCAGCTCATCGACCGCTTCGGGCGCGTGGTGGACTATGTGCGCATCTCCGTGACCGACCGCTGTGATTTCCGCTGCGTGTACTGCATGGATGAGAAGATGGAGTTCCTGCCTCGTGCACGAATTCTGACCTTGGAAGAGTTGGCCCTGGTCGGCCGCGCCTTCGCTGAGCTTGGGGTGCGCAAAATTCGCCTGACGGGCGGCGAACCGCTGGTGCGCAAAAACGTCATCAAGCTGATGCGTGACCTGGGTACGCTGCCGCAGTTGAGCGAGCTGGTACTCACCACCAACGGTTCGCAGCTGGAAGAAATGGCCGCCGACATCCGCGCCGCCGGCGTGCGTCGCATCAATATCAGTCTCGACTCCCTGGATCCTGAGCGCTTCCGTCGCTTGACCCGCGTTGGCGATCTGGCCCAGGTACTGCGCGGCATCGATGCCGCACTCAGCGCTGGCTTCGAGAAGATCAAACTCAACGCCGTGATCCTCAAACATCGTAACGATGACGAAGTGGTGGCGCTGGTGGAATTTGCAGCGGCGCGTGGCATGGACATCTCGTTCATCGAAGAAATGCCACTCGGCACTATTGGCGATCACGATCGGGCCGAGGCCTACTATTCCAGCGACGAGATCCGCGCCGATCTGGAAAAACGTTTCCGACTCGTCGCTACCACCGAGACCACCGGTGGGCCGTCCAAATACTATCGAGTCACCGAAACCGGCACACGGGTGGGATTTATCTCACCCCACAGCCACAATTTCTGCGGTGACTGTAATCGCGTGCGTCTGACCGCCGAGGGCAGCTTGCTGCTGTGCCTGGGCCAGGAACACTCGGTTGATCTGAAACAGGTCATGCGCAGCCAACCTGGCGACCTCAATGCCCTCAAACAGGCGATTGTGGGCAGCATGGCGATCAAGCCGCTCGGCCACGAATTTAATCTGCGCGAGCAGCCCCTGATTTTTCGCCACATGAGTCACACCGGCGGCTGAGCCGCGCGGTCGTGCGGAAAGCGGCCAGGTGACTGGTAACGAGCGCGTCGCGCCATCCATCAAGATCCCTCGTTCCATTACCGGTTGCATCCTCGCAGGCGGCGTTGGACGGCGCCTGGGCGGCGTCGATAAAGGCTTGGTAGAACTGACGGGACGTCCGCTGGTGGCGCACGTCGTCGCGCGTTTTGCGCCCCAGGTTGATAGCCTGCTGTTGAGCGTCAATCGTAATCACGCACTCTACCTCCCGCACTGTTCACAGCTGGTCAATGACACCGTCGCAGAGGCGGCCGGACCGCTAGCGGGCATAGCCGCAGCCCTGACGGTCGCTCGCACCCCGTGGCTGGCGGTGGTGCCGTGTGACAGCCCCTTCCTGCCGACCCATCTGGTCGCGACGCTGATGCGTGCAATCACACATGCGGCCGCCGATATTGCCGTCGCACGCACGGGCGACGGGCTGCAACCGGTGTTCGCCATCATTGCAACGCACCTAGAACAATCGCTTGCCGAGTACTTGACCAGCGGCGGCCGCAAGACCGACACCTGGTATGCGCAGCACACCTGCGTGGAAGTCGACTTTGATGCTGAACGCAGCGCTTTCATGAATATCAACACTCACGATGATCTCGCCGCGGCGAGCCTGCGTCTGGAGACTTAGAAGTACTGTCAAACGGTCGCGGCCACCACCCGCAACTACCACAACAGGCGATGCACAATCATTTGCACGAGGCTTTTAGCAGGCTTGCGCAATCCCAGTACAAAGGCATAGATTTCGACGATGGTTACACGCGACACCAGTTGTGAAGACGATTTTGATCCCGACTCCCTCAATTGTGATGAGGCGCTAACGCGCATTCTTGCGCAGGTCGCACCGGTCAGCGGTTACGAACGATTGAACTTGCGCGCGGCGCTGGGACGGGTGCTCACGCAAGCCCTCTATTCACCCTTTGCGGTCCCGGCCCATACCAATTCCGCGATGGATGGTTATGCCTTGAAGACCAGCGATCTGCCGGCTAGCGGCAACACCCGTCTGCGCGTGATCGGTAGTGCCTTCGCTGGACGCCCCTTTGCCGGCGAGCCCGGCACTGGCGAAGCGGTACGGATCATGACCGGCGCAGCGATGCCCGCCGGCACCGATCTGGTTGTGATGCAGGAGCATGCCGCGCGCGAAGGTGATCACGTTGTCATCGACGGCCAACACAAGCGTGGCCAGAATGTGCGCGCTGCGGGTGAGGATCTCAAACAAGGTCAGCAGGTATTCGAGGCCGGACGACAACTGCTCGCACCGGATCTCGGCATCATCGCCTCCCTGGGTATCGGTGAAGTGACGGTGCAGCGGCGTGTGCGCGTTGCTTATTTTTCTACCGGTGACGAATTGCGCTCCATCGGCGAAACCCTCGGACCCGGTGAGATCTATGACAGCAATCGTTACACGCTCTATGCCATGCTCAAGCGCACAGGGGTCGAGATTATCGACATGGGTGTGGTGCGCGATGAACGTGGCGCCGTTGAGGCGGCCTTACGCGAGGCTTCACAGGTCGCCGATGTGGTCATCACCTCGGGCGGTGTGTCCGTTGGCGAAGCCGACTACATCAAGGAAGTGCTGAGCAGCATAGGCCAGGTGCGTTTCTGGAAAGTGGCGATGAAACCCGGCCGCCCGCTGGCGTTTGGCACGCTGGGGCAGGCGCGCTTTTTTGGACTGCCGGGCAATCCGGTGTCCGTTATGGTGACTTTTTACCAGTTCGTGCAGCCGGCGCTGTTCAAGATGGCGGGCACCCGTGCCAGCGCGCCTCTGATCCTAAAAGCGCGCACGACCGCCGTGTTGAACAAACGCCCGGGCCGCACTGAGTTTCAGCGCGGGATCCTCTCGCACGATGCGCAGGGCGAGCTACGTGTCACACCCACCGGCGACCAGGGTTCGGGCATATTAAATTCCATGGCGAGCGCCGATTGTTTCATCGTTCTCGGCATGGATACCGGCCGCGTTGACAGCGACGCCTTGGTTGATGTGCAGCCCTTCCGGGGTCTGCTCTAGCGGCGTCCGCTGAACGGCTTCAGAGGTTTATTTCCATACCGTCGTAGGCCACTTCCCACCCCGCTGCCTCCACCACCGCACGCTCGGGAGTGTCGGCAATGAGAATCGGGTTGGTGGTGTTGATGTGTATGAATACACGACGACGCACCTCGAGCGC
>JANOXY010000107.1:0-5407 GCA_031418675.1 Pseudomonadota bacterium | reverse complement strand
CAACGACACCTACGTGCTCGGTGATGAGTCTGAAATCAACACCGCGCTCGACGACGCTGGTGTCGATCTGGTCACTGCGGGCTTCAGCTACAGGCTCGGCGAGCAACAGGAGAATCTGACCCTGACCGGCAGCGCTGGGCTTGACGGCATCGGCAATGGCAGCGCCAATCTCATCAACGGCAACGACGGTAACAACGTGCTGCGGGGTGGAGATGGCAATGATTTGGTGGTCGGTGGCAACGGCAACGACATCCTGTTCGGTGACGGCGGCACTGATGTGCTGCGCGGCGACGCCGGCGATGACATCTATGTCGTCGACCGTGCCGGCGAAGTCGACACACTGAGCAGCGATTCTGGCACTGATATGGTGGCTAGCAGTGTTGACTACACGCTTGGTAATGAGCAGGAAAATCTGGTTCTGATAGGTGCCTCCGCTAGCAATGGCACCGGCAGTTCGGGTGCTAATGTCCTGATCGGCAATGACGCTGCCAATGTCCTGCGTGGTGGTGGCGGTGACGACGTCCTGCAGGGCGGTCTCGGCCTCGATCAGTTGTTCGGTGGCGACGGCAACGATACCTACCGTATCGACAACGCACTCGAAATCGACAAGAGCGCAGCCGACGCCGGCGTGGACTGGGTGGGCACTGACTTCAGTTACGCGCTCGGCGCGCAACAGGAAAATCTCGTGCTGCTCGGCAGCGCTATCGCGAACGCGACGGGTAACGCCGGTGCGAATGTGCTGCTCGGTAATGACGCGGCCAATATTCTGGACGGCGGTGACGGCAATGACATCCTGTTCGGTGGGCTGGGTGTCGACACCCTGCGCGGCGGCAATGGCGACGACATCTACAGTGTTGATGGCGGCACTGAGATCGATACGCTGAGCAGCGATGCCGGCCTGGACAACGTCATCTCCAGTGTCAGTTTTTCGCTAGGCAGCCAACAGGAGAACTTGATACTGACAGGCACACTGGCGCTCACGGCCAGCGGCAACGCCGGCGCCAATTTGCTGATCGGCAATGACGGCGCCAACCTGCTGCATGGCAACGGCGGCGACGATACGCTGGCTGGTGGCAACGGTGCCGATAGCTTGTTCGGCGATGACGGTAACGACCGGCTGGACGGCGGTGCCGGACAGGACAGTTATGCTGGCGGCACCGGCAACGACATCATGTCCTTCGACTTGGAGGACAGTGGCAGTCAAATCGATGGCGGCAGCGGCCGCGACACCTTGCTGGTCACCGCGCCGGGGGTGCAGTTCAATGTCGTGAGCCTGGCAGCCACGGCCGGAGTTGAAGTTCTGGATCTGCGTGGGCTAGGCACCAACCACGCGCAGTTGGACGCCGCGCTGGTCGCCGCCCTCTCGGATACCGATATCCTGCAGGTGCGCGCCGATGCGCTTGATGCAATCGCACTGAGCGGCGCCTGGCGTGCCGATGGTAAACAGTCGCTCAACGGCGTGACTTTCAATATCTACAGTGCCGGCGGGTCGGTACTGCAGGTCGAGTCTGCCGGGCAGATCTCGACGGCACTCGATCGTCCGCCCATTTCCTTGACCGCGCTCACTGCGAGCGAGGGCTTTCGTCTGTCCGGTTCAAACAACGTCGGCAGTGGCTCCGGAGTCAATTTTGTTGGTGACATCAATGGCGACGGTTTTGCCGATCTGGTCACCAGCGGCCCGAGTGGCAACAGTCAGGCCGGTGTAAGTTATGTCGTATTCGGCAAGGCCAGCCTGTTTGCCGCCAATCTTGATCTGAACACGCTTGCAGCGACCGATGGCTTTCAGGTGCTGGGCGTCAGTCCCGGTGACTATAGCGGCCTCCCCATCAGTGGGGCTGGCGACGTCAATAGTGATGGTTTCGACGACCTTCTGATCGGCGCCGTAGGTGCCGACCCCCATGGTAGCTATTCCGGTTCCAGCTACATTGTTTATGGTCACGGCGGCAGCTTTGCCCCCAGCCTGTCGCTTGCCAGTCTGGACGGCATCAATGGTTATCGCCTCGACGGCAACGCGGCCAATAACCGCAGTGGCAGCGGTGTCAGCACGGCCGGCGATTTTAACGGCGATGGTTATGATGATTTCCTCATCAGCGCTCCCGAAACCGGC
Source organism: Pseudomonadota bacterium (assembly GCA_031418675.1). GTDB lineage: Bacteria > Pseudomonadota > Gammaproteobacteria > JADJYF01. The sequence goes on along the minus strand of JANOXY010000107.1, from coordinate 3,300 downwards.
GCGCCAAACGAGGGCCTAGGCGCTGCATACCTGGTATTCGGCAACGGTGCAGCCCCGTCGGCCCGCATGGATTTGTCCGCCTTGAACGGTAGCAATGGCGTGCGATTCGACGGTATGAGCGCCGATACGGCCGGACTCCAGAGCGTCGCCAACGCCGGTGACATCAACGGCGACGGCTTTGATGATCTCGTCTTTGGCGCAGGTACGGCTAGCATCACCACCAGCTATACCGGCGCGAGTTATGTCGTTTTTGGCAGCAACGCCGGCCTGCCCGCCCACTTCGATCTCGGCAGCTTGAATGGCAGCAACGGCTTCGCCATCAATGGACTGAACAACGGCAATCACCTCGGGGCAACCGTCAGCAGCGCGGGCGACTTCAATGGCGATGGATACGCGGACTTCATTCTCGCTGAGCCTGGCGACTCCCAGAGCCAACGGGCCGGGGGCGCCAGCTATCTGGTGTTCGGCCACGCAGGTGGCTTTGATGCCCAGCTCGATCTTCGTACCTTGAATGGCAGCAACGGTTTTCGCATAGACAGCACGGCCCCGTCCTCGCTGTGGTCAAGCAGCATCGTCGCTGCCGCCGGCGATATCAACGGCGATGGTTATGACGACGTACTGATCGGGGAACTCCAAAGTGGAGTGGGGTTTTTGGATGAAAAGGTTTATGCGGTGTTCGGTCATGCCAACGATGCCAGCCCAAGCGCCAGCGTGAATCTGGCGATGCTCGGTGCTAACCACGGTTTCCGTATCGAGGATTTGCCCGGCGACAACTTCGAAGGGCCGATACTTGGTCGCGGCGGGGACATCAACGGCGACGGGTTCGACGACATCGTGATCGGTGCGGCGCGCGCCGACGCTTCCAGCGGCGCGACCTTTGTCATCTACGGCCGCGACTTCGAATCGGTCATCGCGCTTGAAGGGGGCGCTGCCAATGACGTGCTGACCGGCACGGCGGCCAACGAATCCCTGGTCGGCGGTCGCGGCAACGACCTACTCGACGGTGCTGCCGGCGACGATGCACTCGGCGGCGGCGCCGGCGACGACATCCTTGTCTATGACGCGCAGGACCATCGCATCGACGGCGGCAGCGGCACGGACACCTTGCGTTGAACGGGCATGACCAGAGCCTGGATCTCACGGCAATTCCGTCGACGCGCCTGGGCGGCCTCGATGTGATCGATATTACCGGCGACGGCAACAACAACCTTCGCCTAAATCTGGCGGATGTGCTCGATCTGTCCGACCACGCCGCCTTGCGTATCGATGGCAATGCCGGCGATGCCGTGACCATGGTCACCAGCGGCTGGACCCATGGCGTCAATCAGGTGCTGGGTGGGCAGACCTACGCAAGCTATACCCTGGGTGGCGCAAGCCTGTGGGTGGATGTGGATATCACACAAATCGTTGTCTGAGACGCCTCGGCTTAACCATCACAGCTGGTCAAACGCGGCGTCCATATCCTGGAGAATATTCGCACCGCAGAGCTGGCCGCGGACCGCGCTTACGAATTTTTCTTTGTTTTGGCCGCACCGCGTTTTAAGGGTGTAGTGCAGACCGTTGTGCACCCGAGCGCGATTCATTGAGCGGCGCGCCCGCATCCACAGTGCGGCTCGCCCTTTCCAGGTCAGTGTCTTTAAGAAGGCTTCGGCTTGAGCGCTGTCATAGGGGTTACCAGGTGCGCTCGAGCGGCTGCTCCATCCACCCGCTAAGCAGCTTGGGGTCCAGCGTCTACCAACTCGGCGAAGTCCGGATTGAGGATTAGCCCTGGATATTTGCAGCAGGCCGGTTAAAGGCAATGCGGCGACGGTCGTAAACCTGTCGTCGTCTATTTAGACTGACACAATCTTCGCACGGGTCGATAAACAACTACGCCGGGCAGTCGAGCGAGGGACGGGTCTTCAGGCGCCGATCCTGGCAGTCCGAAGCGCGCCTGATTCGATTTCTCAGTTTTCCGGAGCAACCCCGTCTATGAGCGTCTCTGAACAGCCCGTCGCCAGCGGCGATAGCGCCCATCGCTCCAGTAGCGAATTTTACGAGTACTACGCGGCGCGCCACGATTCGCCTGAAATGGTCATGCATTTTCAGTCGCTGAAGGACAAAGTCCTGGCATTTCTCGCACAACAACCGCACAACGCCGCGCGCAGGATGCTGGATGTGGGCTGCGGACCGGGGACACAGGCCTTGCTATGGGCCGCCGATGGTTATCAGGTTGCGGCGCTCGACATCAATGGGCCGCTGATTGAGCACGCCCGGGAACGGGCCAAAACCCAGGGTCTCGACATCGATTTTCAACTGGGCTCGGCGACCGCGCTGCCGTGGCCGGATCAGTCGTTTGATATCTGTCTGCTGCCGGAACTGCTCGAACATGTCGCCGACTGGCGCACGGTCCTGAACGAAGCAGTGCGGGTGCTGAAACCCGGCGGCTTGTTGTTCTTGAGCACGACCAGTTCGCTGTGCCCCTACCAGGAGGAGTTCAATCTGCCCTGTTATGCCTGGTATCCCGGCTGGCTCAAGCGGCGCTACGAGCGGCTGGCGGTGACCACGCGGCCGGAGATCGTCAACTTTGCGACCTATCCAGCGGTGAATTGGTTTACGCCTTATTCCCTGGGCCGCGAGCTGGCGGCGCGTGGTGTTGTCGCCCACGACCGCTTCGATACGCTGGACGTGGGCACCAACTCACTGGCCAAAAAGTTGATTGCGCGATTATGTCGAGCCTTGCCACCGCTGCGTTTTATTGGCCACTGTTTCACGCCCTCGACGGCCTTGATCGGCATTCGAGGTCAATAGACGGCGCTTGTGACCTCGCGCAAGCCTGCGTCACGCGTTAAATCCGGACCGGCAACTCGCAGTATTGGCTGGTCTCAATCGCCTGGTGCACGGCGATATTGCCATGGGGCCCCGCGCACCATGACGGCATCACCATGGAATAAAGCCCCGGCCCACCGGCCACCAGCACATGGATATTGGCCGGATTGCGCACCGCCGGGATCATGTCTTCTGTGCCTGTCAGCATCTTGGGATTGAGGCGGCTGAGCAGGGTCCGCGGTGTCACTGCACGGGCCGCGAGTGCTTGCTGGATGCGCAGGCGATCGTAGCTGGCGCGTTTTAACACTTCCGCATGATCGGGGTTCAATACCACCACTACCGCCGACTTACCGCCCAGATGGGAATTATTGCTGCCGCGATTGGCGATCACCGCCGCCAGGGTATCCAGCAGTGCCTCTGCGGCGGCCGGATCGTCGGCGTCACCGGTGAAAAAAGTCGAGTGGGGACTATCGACCCCCACCACGGTCACCG
>JANOXY010000106.1:0-25941 GCA_031418675.1 Pseudomonadota bacterium | reverse complement strand
TGTGTAGCGACCGCCCGGCCTAGCCGGGGTCTTGCAGACCGGTGCCAGAAGATTCCGTCATTGAGGGCAAGCAGCCGATCTGGTAACTTCCTCCCGATAGAAACGGTCCTCGCACCTGGCTGCCAGACCGTGAAAGTTTTGGCCCCTAGCACCCGAATCAATACTGCATGACGCGATTTATTTTCGTTACTGGCGGCGTCGTGTCCTCGTTGGGGAAAGGCATTGCTGCCGCCTCGCTCGGGGCCATACTCGAGGCTCGTGGTCTAGAGATCTCGATGGTCAAACTGGATCCGTACATCAACGTCGATCCCGGCACCATGAGTCCCTTCCAGCACGGTGAGGTGTTCGTCACCGATGACGGCGCGGAAACCGATTTGGATCTTGGCCACTACGAACGCTTCGTGCGTTGGCGCACTTCGTCCAAGAGCAACTACACCACTGGGCGCATCTACGCCAATGTCATTCGCAAGGAACGCCAGGGCGAATATCTGGGTGCGACGGTGCAGGTGATCCCGCACATCACCGATGAAATCATCCGCTGTATCAAGCTGGGTGCCGGCAATGCCGAAGTTGCGATGGTCGAAATCGGTGGCACGGTTGGCGATATCGAGTCCTTGCCTTTCCTCGAAGCCATTCGTCAGATGCGCGTGGAATTGGGCGCGGCCAATACGCTCTACGTTCATCTGACGCTGGTGCCTTTTATCAGCTCGGCGGGCGAAATGAAAACCAAGCCGACCCAGCATTCGGTCAAGGAGTTGCGTTCCATCGGTATCCAGCCCGACATCCTGCTGTGCCGCGCCGATCGACCGCTGTCGCCATCGGACCGCCGTAAGATTGCCTTGTTTACCAATGTCGAAGAGCGTGCCGTCATCACCGCGCGTGACGCCGACACGATTTACAAGATTCCGATGCTGCTGCAGGAAGAAGGCTTGGACGACATCGTCGTCGAGAAGCTCGGCCTGAAGGTACCGCCGGCCGATCTGAGTCAATGGACCAACGTGGTCTACGCGCTGGAGCATCCCGAGCGGACTGTCGACATCGCGCTGGTCGGCAAGTATGTCAACCTGACCGAGTCCTACAAGTCGCTGTCGGAAGCATTGACCCACGCCGGCATTCACACGCGCACCCGCGTCAAGATTCACTACGTTGATTCCGAACGCCTCGAGACCGAAGGCTGCGCGGAGCTGGCCGCAATGGACGCGATCCTGGTGCCCGGCGGTTTTGGCGAACGAGGCATCGAAGGCAAAGTCCGCGCAGTGCAATATGCGCGGGAGAACGCTGTACCCTATCTCGGCATCTGTCTCGGCATGCAGGCGGCGGTCATCGAGTTCGCCCGCCACCAAGCCGGCCTCGTTGGCGCCCATTCCACGGAATTCGACAACCGCTCACCGCATCCGGTGATCGCGCTCATCACGGAATGGAAAACCGCCGAAGGTGCGGTTGAGGTGCGCAGTGCAGAAGCGGACGTTGGTGGCACCATGCGTCTCGGCGGCCAGGCCTGCAAGTTGGCGCCCAATAGTTTTGTGGCGCGTGCCTACGGCACCGATCTGATCAACGAACGTCACCGCCACCGCTACGAATTTAACAACACCTACACCATGGAACTTGAAGCCGCTGGCATGCGCATCGCCGGCCGCTCTATGGACGGCAATCTGGTCGAGATCATCGAGATCCCCACCCACCCGTGGTTTGTTGGTGTGCAGTTCCACCCCGAGTTCACCTCCACGCCGCGCGATGGCCACCCGCTGTTCACGGCATTTCTGCAGGCGGCGCTGCGGTTTCAGAAGCAGCCATCCGCCGAGGTTAGCGATGCGCTTGTGTGATTATGAGGTCGGCGCGACAGAACCGTTTTTTCTGATCGCCGGGCCTTGTGTCATCGAGTCTGAAGGACTGGTGCTTGAGATAGCATCGACGCTCAAAACCATTACCACTGAGCTCAACATTCCCTTCATCTTCAAGGCCTCGTTCGACAAGGCCAATCGCACTTCCCACCAAAGCTATCGCGGCCCTGGTATCGAAGCCGGCCTGCGGGTGCTGGAACGGGTCAAGCGTGAGCTCGCTGTGCCAGTTTTGACCGACGTGCACGAAGACACCCCCTTGAACGAAGTGGCGGCGGTAGTCGACATCCTGCAGACGCCGGCCTTTTTGTGTCGCCAGACCAATTTTATTCAGAACGTCGCGCGCCAGGGCAAGCCAGTCAATATCAAAAAAGCGCAGTTTCTCGCGCCCTGGGATATGGCCAACGTGGTGGAGAAGGCGCGTGCCGTTGGTAACGATCAGATCATGGTGTGTGAGCGTGGCACTTCGTTTGGTTACAACTACCTGGTGTCTGACATGCGCGCGCTCTTGATCATGCGCGACACCGGTGCGCCGGTAGTGTTTGATGCCACCCATTCCGTGCAGTTGCCCGGTGGCCAAGGTAAGGCCTCGGGCGGGCAGCGCGAATTTGTGCCGGCCCTGGCCCGTGCCGCAGTGGCGGTGGGAGTGGCGGGCTTGTTCATGGAAACCCACCCCGATCCTGATCGCGCGCTGTCCGACGGCCCCAACTCGCTGGCGCTAGCCGAGATGCATGGCTTGCTTGAAACCTTGAAAACCCTCGATAGCGTGGTTAAACGCGCCTAATGAATTCCATTTAGAGCAACGATCAATCCGATGAGCACAATCGCAAGCATACAAGCCCTAGAAATCATCGACTCGCGTGGCAACCCAACGGTGCGTGCTGAAGTCATTACCAGCAGTGGTGCGCGCGGTGCGGCGGCGGTGCCATCCGGTGCTTCCACCGGTGAACGGGAAGCACTGGAACTGCGCGACGGCGACAAATCGCGTTACCTCGGCAAGGGTGTGACCAAGGCGGTGGCCAACGTCAACGGCCCGATTGCAGCAGCGCTGAAGGGCCATGACATCGCCGACCAAGCCGGCATCGACCAGGTGATGCGCACGCTCGATGGCACGCCGAACAAAGGCAAGCTGGGCGCCAATGCGATGCTCGCGGTTTCGATGGCGGCGGCCCACGCGGCGGCCGCCGCGGCAGACAAACCGTTGTTTCAATCCCTGCGCGAAAGCCCTGAGTATGTGCTGCCGGTGCCGATGATGAATGTCATCAATGGTGGTGCCCATGCCAATAACAGCGTTGATCTGCAGGAATTCATGATTCTGCCGGTTGGTGCGCCGACGTTTCGCGAAGCGCTGCGCTACGGTGCCGAAGTATTCCACGCGCTGAAGGCCCTGCTGAACGCTGACGGCATGAGTACCGCGGTGGGTGATGAAGGCGGCTTTGCCCCGGATCTGCCGTCCAACGAGGCGGCGCTGGAATTGATCGTGCGCGCCATCGCCAAGGCCGGCTACAAACTGGGTGATGACATTGCGTTAGGTCTCGATTGCGCCAGTTCCGAGTACTACAAAAACGGCCGCTACGAATTGGAGTCCGAAGGTCGCAGCATGACCGCAGTCGAGATGACCGACATGCTGGCCGACTGGTGCAAGCGTTACCCGATCATCACCATCGAAGACGCCATGGACCAGAACGACTGGGCGGGTTGGCAACATCTGACCGCCAAGCTAGGCGCTCAAGTGCAACTGGTGGGTGACGATCTCTTTGTGACGGACGTCGATACCTTGCAGCGCGGTATCGATCAGAAGGTCGCTAATTCCATTCTCATCAAAGTCAACCAGATCGGTACGCTGTCCGAGACCTTTGCCGCCATCGAGCTCGCCAAGCGCGCGAACTACACGGCGGTGGTCTCCCATCGTTCCGGCGAAACCGAGGACTCGACCATCGCCGATATCGCGGCGGCTTTTGGCACCGGGCAGATCAAGACCGGCTCCATGTCGCGATCCGATCGCATCGCAAAATACAATCGCCTGCTGGTGATCGAACATCTGCTTGGCAGTCGTGCGATCTATCCCGGCCGTAAGGCGTTTTATAACCTGAGGCTCAGTTAGTCTCGAAGTGCGCTTCGTCATCGCAGTCCTGGTGCTGCTCACGCTGTACCTGCAGTACGCGCTGTGGGTCACTCGCGGTGGCATACATGACGTCGACAAACTGAAGGTTGCGGTGGCCGAACAGAAGGACGAGATCGCGCGCCTGAAAGAACGTAATCGTTCGCTGGCTGCAGAAGTGATGGATTTGAAACAGGGGCTGGAAGCGGTTGAAGAACGGTCGCGTAGTGAAATGGGCATGATCAAGCGCGGCGAAGTGTTTTTCCGCATCACAGACCCGCAACACGAGCATGACATTCCCCAGCCAGCCGGCAACACTACGGGTCATGGTGCAGAGCCGCCGCTGGAACCGCCACTCGATCCGCTGGTGCCCGGCGATCCGCCGCTCGGTGATGATCTGGATGCACCGACTGCGCCGCCGCTGGCGGTCAAACCCATCGTCGTACCGCTCGTGAAGCCGGTGGTGAAAGCGCCGACCAAGGGGGCAAAAAAACCAGGGGCCGGCGCCGTCAACACTGCAAAAGCGGCGCCTAAACCGCCGAGCAAAACGATCACTACAACGTCCAAGCCGTATCCGCTTCCGCCGGCCAGGATCGCCCGCCCGGCCGCGCAGCGGCCGGCTCCGCACCCGGCGACTAGCGTCGAATGAACGGTGCGGTTTACGCTGTGGTACCCGCCGCCGGCGCCGGCAAGCGCATGGGCTCGACCACGCCGAAACAATATCTGGAAATCGCTGGCCGCAGCGTTCTCGAGCACACGCTGTGGCGTCTGGCCGGGCATGTCCTGATCCGCAAAGTGGTGGTAGCGATCAGCGCTGGCGACGAATATTTCGAAGCCCTGCGCACGCGTCTACCGGCGAAGGTCGCTTCAGTACGCGGCGGTGCCGAGCGTTGTCATTCGGTGCTCGCTGCTTTACGTGCGTTGGCGCTCGAAGCTGCCGCCGATGACTGGGTGATGGTGCACGACGCGGCACGGCCCTGTGTGCGCAGCGTTGATCTGGATCGCATGATCGCAACTTTGGGCGACGACGAGGTCGGCGGCATACTTGCCGCACCGGTGCGCGATACTTTGAAACGTTGTGATGAAAATGGTGCTATCACCGCAACGGTTGATCGCACGCAGATGTGGCATGCACTCACACCACAGATGTTCCGGCTCGGCACCTTGACCCGCGCCATCGAAGTTGCGCTGGCCGACGGTGTGATCGTGACCGATGAGGCGCAGGCCATCGAACGTGCGGGACTCACGCCGCGGGTGGTGGCGGGTCACGCCGACAATCTCAAGATTACCCATCCCGAAGATCTGTCGCTGGCCGGCCTGATACTGGCTGCGCAGGACGCAGCCGCCCATGGAGGCAAAGCGCAATGAGAGTTGGACAGGGCTACGATGCCCATCGGTTTAAAGAGGGTGACCTGGTCGTGCTGGGCGGTGTCGAAATTCCTTTTGAGTACGGTCTCGCCGCGCACTCCGACGGTGATGTACTGCTGCATGCGATTTGCGATGCCCTGCTCGGTGCTGCCGCGCTGGGTGATATCGGCCGTCACTTTCCCGATGCAGATCCGGCCTACAAAGGTGTCAGCAGTCGTGTTTTGTTGCGACAGGTGAAAGAACTGCTGGACGAGGCCGGTTACGTCATTGTCAACATCGACGCCGTTGCGATCTGCGAGCAGCCACGCATCTCTGCGCACGTCGAAACCATGCGCGCCAATATCGCCGCCGATACCGGGCTCGATGTCGACGCCGTCAACGTTAAGGGTACGACCACCGAGAAGATGGGTTTTACCGGACGCGGCGAAGGCATTGCCGCCAGCGCGGTATGTTTGATCGAAAGTTTAGGCTAAGCAGCTTCCCACCAGCACACACTGCGCGCCTGATTCATGCCTCGTTGCGACGACTGCGCAACAACACATACATCGCGCCACTGCCGCCATCGTGACGCGGTGCCGGGGTAAAAGCCAACACCCCATCGTGAGCGCGCAACCAACGGGCGACCTGCGGTTTTAGTACCGGGCTTTTGCCCGGCGAGCTCAAGCCTTTGCCATGGATGATGCGCACACAGGACAGACGTTGGCCGCGTGCGTGGCTTAAAAAGTCACCCAGACGTACACCCGCTTCGCTGACCGTCAGGCCATGGAGATCGAGCTCGTCCTGCACCGGATACTGGCCACGACGCAATTTGCGCAAGACGGAATTCTGCAGGCCCGGTCGGTGGTAATCGCTGGCGGCCGCGGCGTCCTGGCTATCGCTGCCGAGCAGCACCGGCGCTGCAGGTAACAGGGTGGTGGCCAAAGCTTCGGGTTCGGCTGGGCGTCGTCGTGGCGGTGTGCGCGCGCGTTGTGGCGCTATGGTGTTGTGCACCAGCGGACGCACCTTGCCCACCAACTCGCCAAAGCTTTTTTCACGCGGCGGAGGGTCTTTCCCGTCCTTCACGACCGCATCACCCGCTGCGACCCTGTAGGTCCGAATTGATTCGGACAACCACCCGCACGGCCGATAACTTTCACTCGCCCGCCACCCACGCCCGCGCATTATTAAACAGCGCCAACCACGGCCCTTCGGCGTCTCGCCAGTGTCCAGGAAACCACGAATACTGCTGACGCAGAAAAACCCGTTCCGGGTGGGGCATCATGATGGTGACGCGGCCATCGTCGCTGCACAGACCGGCCAGCCCAAGCGGCGAACCATTGGGATTGTGCGGATAGCGGCTCGCCACCGCGCCATGATTGTCGACATAACGCAAACAGGCACCGCGCAGATCCGCGGCCACACCGTCGGGCCATTGTGCGCGGCCTTCGCCGTGGGCGACCACGATCGGCGCGCGCAACCCGACCATGCCGCGTGTCAGTATGGATGGCGATGGCAGTACTTCAGCCATGACCAGACGCGCTTCATATTGCTCGGACAGGTTGCGCTCAAAGCGTGGCCAATGGGCAGCACCGGGAATACTGTCGGCAAGATGAGCCAGCATCTGACAGCCGTTGCACACGCCGAGGGTGAAGGTGTCGGGGCGTTGGAAAAAAGTTTCGAAGCGCGCGCGGGCATGTTGATTGAAGGCGATGGTACCGGCCCAGCCGCGACCCGCGCCGAGCACGTCACCATAAGAAAACCCACCGCAGGCAACCAGGCCCTGCATGTCCTCCAGCGTGTGGCGGCCGGTGATGATGTCGGTCATATGCACATCGATCGCCGCGAAGCCGGCGCGATCAAATGCAGCCGCCATTTCGACATGGCCGTTAACACCCTGCTCGCGCAGGATCGCAACGCGTGGGCGTGGCCCGCGGCGCAGCACGGGGCGGTGCAGCGCAAAATCTTCATGGGGTCGTTGCACGCTCAAACCGGGGTCGCGCTGGTCGAGCACCGTGGCGAGCTCTTCATCGGCACACTGGGGATTGTCTCGCATGCGCTGCATGGCATGGGTGGTGGCGCTGAAGGCGGCCAGCAGCGTGCCCAATGCAGCACTGTAGAGCTCACGCCCGTCGCGCACGATGGTCAAGTTGCGCGCAGTCTGCAGATAGCCAACCACATGGGTGCAGTCGGCGAGGGTGGTGGCGTTGCGCAGGTAGGTCATCAGGCTGTCGAGATCACGCCTGCGGATCTGCAGCACTGCGCCCAATTCCTCGGCGAACAGACACGCAAGGTCCGCGCCTGGGAGTGCACTTAAATCAAGTGTCACACCGCAGCGGCCGGCAAAGGCCATTTCGGCGATGGTGACCAGCAGCCCGCCATCGGAGCGATCGTGATAGGCAAGAATATGGCCCGCGTCGTTCAGGCTCTGCACCGCACGGAACAGATCAGCCAGGTCCTGGGCACTATCACAATCGGCCGGCGTATCTCCCAAGGCTTGATAACACTGGGCGAGGATGGAGCCCCCGAGCCGCTGTTGGCCACGACCGAGATCGATCAGCACCAGCAGCGTGTCTTCATCGCTGAGCAGCAAGGGCGTGAGGCTCGCTTCGATGTCGATGACCGGCGCAAACGCCGAGGCGATCAAAGACACCGGCGAGACCGTGCGCCAATCACCATCCTCGGCACGCCACGCCGATTGCATGGACATGGAATCCTTGCCGACCGGAATATTGATGCCCAGGGCCGGGCATAAAACCATACCCACCGCGTGCACCATGTCGTAGAGCTTGGCGTCTTCCCCTTCAAAGCCGGCCGGGCCCATCCAGTTGGCGGAGATCACGATGTCTTCGATGCGCCGTATGCGCGCCGCAGCGATATTGGTGATCGCTTCAGCGATGGCGAGGCGCGCGGCGGCCGGTCCGTTAATGAGCGCCACCGGTGTGCGCTCACCGATCGCCATGGCTTCACCACAGCGACCGCGAAAACTGCTGGCGGTCACGGCGCAATCGGCAACGGGCACCTGCCACGGGCCGACCATCTGATCGCGCACACACAAACCGCCGACACTGCGATCACCAATGGTGATGAGGAAACGTTTGTCGCCGACGGCCGGGAAGCGCAAAACGCGATCAATGGCGTCTGCCAGCACGATGTCCTGGATGGAAAATACTTCGGGTGGCGACACCTGACGCCGAGCATGCCGCTCCATGCGTGGCGCGTTGCCGAAGATCACATCCATCGGCAGCTCGATAGGCGCACGGGCATCGTCGCTGTTTGCCGCCGCATCGCGCAGGGCCAGATGTTCTTCGACAGTGGCATATCCCACCACCGCAAAGGGGCAACGCTCACGGGCGCAGAGGGCGGCAAACGATTCGACATCGGCTGGGCGTAACGCCAGTACATAACGTTCCTGTGCTTCGTTGCACCAGATCTCCAGCGGCGCCATTCCGGGCTCGGCATTGGGGATGGCACGCAGGGCGATGTCACCGCCACGCCCGCCGTCATGCAGGATCTCCGGAATGGCATTGGACAGGCCGCCGGCACCAACGTCGTGGATCATGAGTATGGGATTGTGTTCGCCGGCCGCCCAGCACGCGTCGATCACCATCTGCGCACGACGTTCGATCTCGGCGTTGTCGCGTTGCACCGATGCAAAGTCGAGCTCCGCATCAATTGCGCCAGACCCGACCGATGACGCCGCACCACCGCCCAGTCCGATCAACATCGCGGGGCCGCCCAGCACGATGATCGCGGCATCGGCGGTCATGGGCAGTTTTTCGACATGATCACCGCGAATATTACCCAGGCCACCCGCCAGCATGATCGGTTTGTCGTAACCGCGCAGCAGACGCTCGTTGTCCGGGGACTGATGCTCAAAATTGCGGAAGTAGCCGGTCAGCGCCGGGCGTCCGAATTCGTTGTTGTAAGCCGCTGCGCCGATTGGGCCATCGAGCATGATGTCCAGTGCGCTGGCAAGGCGCGGATTGAAGGGCCGTGGTTTTTCCCAGGGCGCCGGCAGGCCAGGAATGCGCAGATGGGACACACTGAAGCCCGTGAGTCCGGCCTTGGGTTTGGCGCCGCGTCCGGTTGCACCTTCATCGCGGATCTCACCGCCGGCGCCGGTGGCGGCGCCGGGATAGGGTGAGCTCGCGGTGGGATGATTGTGGGTCTCAACCATCATCAGCACATGAATGTCTTCGGGGGGCTCGCGGTACTCACCCGTCTCACCATCGGCATAAAAGCGCGGTGCGTGATAACCACGCGTGACCGCCGCATTGTCGCGATAAGCCGACAGCACGCCGTTGGGATGGGTGGCAAACGTATTGCGTATCATGCCGAACAGGCTGTGTTGCTGGGCAACACCGTCGATAGTCCAGCTGGCGTTAAAAATCTTGTGGCGGCAATGTTCGGAATTGGCCTGGGCGAACATCATCAGTTCGACGTCGCTGGGATCGCGAGCCAGGGCGGTGAAACGGGTCACCAGGTAATCGATTTCGTCCTCGGCCAGCGCCAGACCGAGATCTCGATTGGCGTCGACCAGGGCCGCGCGTCCCAAGTTTGTCAGGGGCACATGACGTAATGGGCGCGCGATGGAATCGCTCTGCAGCCGTGTTAGGTCCTGCCAGCGGGCCAGCACGGTGTCGGTCATGCGATCGTGCAGCAGCGGTAGCAGGCGCGCACGTTCGGTGCTCGATACGCCGCTGCAAAACCAGGCTGTCACCCGTTCGATGCGCGCAATCGGCGCGCCACAATTGCGTGCGATATCGCTGGCCTTGCTCGACCAGGGGGAGAGGGTGCCGAGGCGCGGCGCAACCAGCAAGTCAGGACTGGCATCGTTATTGGCGTCGATGACGCCACTGGCGCGCGTCAGGGTGAGCAGGCGTTGACGCAATTGTTCGGTATCGTCCTTCGCATCGTGCAGCCAGACCACGTAGATATGTTCAGCCGTGAGGGTGACCAGACTCGGACACAGGGCGCGGCCGGCGGAAAGCAACTTGTCGAGACGAAACGGGGAAAACGCGCGGGCACCGCGGAGTAGAAACATCGAGAACGGGTCCTGTCGACTGGCCAGCGCCGGCGGCGCTGCCGAATGAGGCGCTATTGTCGTGGACTTATGGGGTGACTTCCACTTTTACCCAGACCTCATAGGCGCTCGCGCTAGTCTGGGTCGTGCTGCTGAGCTCGCTATGGCCATGGTCATGACTCGCACTGGTCGCACCGCCGAGTGACAGCCATTCACCGAGACGTCCGCGCACCACGGTATTCACGCTGCGCTCGGCGAGCAAACCACCACCGCGCCGGTCGAGCTGCTGACTGTAGGGTGAGATCTCAAGAGTCACGTCGCGACCGGCGAGACGTGGCGTGACATAAACGCCGCTACCGACGTCGCGGTAGGTGAGGGACTGCTGCACGTTGGCGCCAAAGGGCGTGACCACCGCGGAGGTCTGGGGCAAGGGCACGGCGGTGCCGGTCGCGATGTAGGCCGGCACACCTTCGATGGCGCTGATGAAATGGGTGCTGGCCACATCATCGCGATCCTGGGTGCGATAGCTTTCGATGCGCGCGCCAAGCTCGGCGCCGGCAACATTGATCACAGCGCCCGGCGCATCGCCCGGACCGGCTGGGCCAAGGGTGAGGTCGCCGTTGCCGGTGCGCAGTCGAGCCGCCATCTGATCGGCGGCCAGCTGGCTCGCATCCTGGACATTCTGACGGACCACAATGCGTAACTGACGCTGGCGTGTATCCACACCGGCGAGCACGGTTTTGAGCTCGGCGAGATTGGCCGGCGTGGTGCGGATAATGAGTTTCTGATCGAGCGCGCTGACCGAGCCGCCTTCAACCACCAGCGCCGTTAAGGTCGGCAGCACGTCCGTGGCGAGGCGGTGCTTGAGTGGCACCACTTCCACGATCATCAAATCGGCTCGGGCGGACAGGCTGAAAATGAGTACCACCAGCAAGCCGACCAGTCGCGTCACAAATGCAGCCTCCGGAAGTTGGGGTCAGGCAGACCACGTTCCCACATTTCATCCAGCCGTTCGCACAGCGCCATGGCGCGGCGTCGATCACAGAAATCAATTTCAGCTTCGAAACGATCGGAGAACTGCCTGCTCACATAGCCCACGTTATCGGCAATCAGCAGCGCTTCATTAAAGCTCTTGTAGTGAGGTGAAGGTGTGCGGATCTCGATAAAGCCGGGCAGACGCTCGGCGAGTTCGAGCAGCCGATGGTGGCGGCTGACCAGTGGCCGTGGGTCGAGGATGAACAGACGGATGCGCGCACTGCGGTGGTTCAAGGCGATTTGTTTGACCGCTGCGGCGAAGGTCTCGTTGTCGTACAGCACGGCATCAAGATGACGCGAGACGATGTCGAGTGAGCGGCGCGTCTGGCTGACCATGTCGAGGCTGAGGGCCGCCAACACGGTCCGCTCGCTGACTTCAAACGCACCCTCGCTTACGCCTAGCAGGTGCTGAGCAGGCGTGGTTTCGTCGTGCATATCAAATCTCGCTTGCCAGGCGCGTAGCGAGTCCGATGTAACTCGCCGGTGTTAAAGCTTTCAGGGCCGTGCGTGCCTCGACCGGGATGGCGAGCCCATCAATGAAGGAATGCAAAGCTTGCCGTTCAATGCGCTGGCCGCGGGTGAGCTGCTTCAACTGTTCGTAAGAATCCTTGATGCCATAACGGCGCATGACCGTTTGCACGGGCTCAGCCAGAATTTCCCACGCCTGGTCCAGATCGCGCGCCAGCATCTCGCGGTCGATTTCCAACTTGCCCAGGCCTTGAGCAAGGGAACGGCAGGCTATTACGGTGTAGCCCAGTGCAGCGCCCAGATTGCGCAACACGGTTGAATCGGTCAGGTCCCGCTGCAGACGCGAGATCGGCAGCTTGCGCGCAAAGTGCCCCAGCAGCGCATCGGCCAGACCCAGATTGCCTTCAGCGTTTTCGAAATCAATGGGATTGACCTTATGGGGCATGGTCGAGGATCCCACTTCGTGTTCGAGCTTGCGCTGACGGAAATAACCTAGCGAGATGTAGCTCCAGATATCACGGCTGAGATCGATAAGCACCGTATTGACCCGCGCCAACGCGTCACAATACGCAGCAATACAATCGTGGGGTTCGATCTGGGTGGTGTAGGGGTTAAAACTCAAACCCAGCGCCGCGACAAAACGTGCGGCCAGCGCTGGCCAGTCGACGTCTGGATAAGCCACCACGTGGGCGTTGTAGTTGCCCACCGCGCCGTTGATCTTGCCCAACAGGGCGACGGCCTCGAACTGTGCAAGTTGGGCACTCAAACGCGCACAGACATTGGCCATTTCCTTGCCAACCGTAGTGGGAGAAGCGGTCTGGCCATGGGTGCGGGCGAGCATGGGCACATCGGCAAAACCGTGGGCGAGGCGACGTAGTTCGTCGCACAGTCCCCCTAAAGTCGGCGACACGATCTGTGCGCGGGCGTCACGTAGCATGAGGCCATAAGCAAGGTTGTTGATGTCTTCCGAGGTGCAGGCGAAGTGGATGAAGGGAATGGCTGCGGTCAGGGCGGGCTCGTCGTCAACTTGCTCGCGCAGGAAATATTCGACGGCTTTGACATCGTGATTGGTGGTGCGCTCGATGGTCTTGATGCGCGCGGCTGCTTCGAGGTTGAACGTCGTGACAAGCTTGTTGAGCTTGCTCAGCGCAGCCTCACTCAAGGCCGGCAGCTCGGTGATGGCGGGCTCGGCGGCCAGCACTTTCAGCCATTCGACTTCAACCAGTACGCGGTAGCGAATCAGCCCGTATTCGCTGCAGGTCTCTCGCAGTACCCCGGTGTGGCGCGCATAACGCCCGTCCAGCGGTGACAGGGCAGTGAGTTCCGACAGCGGTGGTACGGCAGACAGTGTCACGGACACGGGTTCGGGATCTCCTCGTGCACGGCGTCGATGGCACGCATGACGTCGCGGGGCAGTTTGATGGCGGCGGCGCGCAGATTGCTGGCCAGTTGCGCGGGCGTTGTGGCACCTATGATAACGCTGGTCACGTAGGGTTTCGACGCGACAAAAGCAAGCGCCATCGTGGCGGGTTCTAATCCTGCTGCCTGGGCA
Organism: Pseudomonadota bacterium; assembly: GCA_031418675.1. GTDB lineage: Bacteria > Pseudomonadota > Gammaproteobacteria > JADJYF01. Next base: position 12,577 of record JANOXY010000106.1, on the reverse strand, counting down.
ATGGCGACATAGCGCGCAGCGGCCAGCCGCGCGGCGGGGGCGTTGTAATGGCGGTAGTGGTTTGCCTGTTGGTTCAGCCGTGATTGGGCAGTGGCCGACTGGTCGAAGTACTTACCGCTCAACAGACCACCCGCCAGTGCCCCATAGGCAAGTAAACCGCAGCGTTCGCGCCAGGCAATTTCCGCCAGACCGACTTCAAAACTGCGATTCAGCAGGTGATAGGGATTCTGGATGGTGACGATGCGCGGCAGGCCGTGCAGCGCTGCCAGGCGCAGAAATTCACCCGCGCCCCAGGCGGTCTCGTTGGCGATGCCGATGTGCCTGATTTTGCCGGCCGCTATCAGTGCCTCTAGGGCCCTTAACGTTGCCTCGATACTGAAGGTGGATTCGTTTTGCGGCGGTTTGAAGCCGCGCTGGTGAAAAACATTCGTGGCGCGGTCCGGCCAATGCAGTTGCAACAGGTCGATGCAATCGACGCCCAGCCGCAACAATGAGCCTTCGAGCGCCGCCCGCAGGTTGATGTCATCGTGTCGCGAGTGTCCGCCGCGCACCCAAGGCACATAGGCTGCAGGACCGGCGACCTTGCTCGCGAGCACCACCTGCTGTCGTTTGTGAGTGCGCGCAAGCCACTGGCCGATAAGGCGTTCGGTCTCGCCATAGTGGTTTGCGGTCGATGGTGCGGGGTAGATTTCGGCGGTATCAATCAGCGTGATGCCGGCCTCGAGTGCCTGGTCCAATTGGGCATGGGCCTCGGCTGCGCTATTCTGTGCGCCGAAAGTCATGGTGCCGAGCGCCAAACGACTGACCTCGATATCCGTGTTTCCCAGCCTGGACCTTTCCATTGAAATCAAACTACGCAGCACCCGCGCCCACGCCAATCGGATGGCAAGCGGCGGCGCTACCGGCCGCCCTGCGCGCGCCACGCCACCCATGAACGACAACATCATCGCCGGTCGCTTTCGAGGCTTCCTGCCGGTCATCGTCGATGCCGAGACCGGCGGGTTTAACGCCCATACCGATGCGCTGCTCGAAATCGCCGCCGTCACCCTCGAGGTTGATGCCGAGCTCGGCTGGCGTCGCCAGGCCACCTATGCGTTCCATGTCAGGCCTTTCCCCGGCGCCAACCTCGAACGTCGCGCGCTGGAATTCAACAAAATCGACCCCTTCCATCCGTTCCGCATGGCGGTCGAAGAAGCCGAAGCGCTGCATGAAATTTTCACCGCCGTGCGCCGGCAGATAGCCGAGCATTTCTGCACGCGTGCGATCCTGGTCGGACACAACCCGGCCTTTGACCTGGCCTTCGTCAAGGCTGCCGCCCATCGCTGCGGCATTAAAGACATGCCCTTTCATCACTTCAGCACCTTTGATACTGCGGCCCTATCCGGTGTTGCCTATGGGCAGACGGTGTTGGCGCGCGCGGTACGTGCGGCGGGTTTTGCCTGGGACCCCGCCGCTGCCCACTCGGCGATCTACGATGCTGAGCGCACGGCCGACTTGTTCTGCGCGATTGTCAATCGCTGGGACAAGCTGGCCGGCGTCCCGCGCGATTGAGTGCGCTGGTTACGCGCTCAGTGGCCGCGAATGTGATGCGCCCACGATTCCGTGGCGTGGCGCAGATCCGCGAGATCGAGCGTCGTGAGTTGCCGATCGCGCACCACCCGTCGTCCGCCCACCCACACTTGTGCAATTTGATCGCGATGGCCGTTGTAGATGATCTGTGAGACCGGGTCGTAGACCGGTCGTGCGCGCAGATCGCTGAGATCGAACGCGACCAAGTCGGCTTGTTTACCAACTTCTATCGAACCGATACTGCGCTCCAGGCCCAGCGCAAGGGCGCCATTGTAAGTCGCCATGCGCAGCGCCTGAGCGGCCGGTAGAACGCAAGGATCGCCGGCCACGCCCTTCGCCAGCAATGAAGCGCTGCGGATCTCACCCAGCATGTCCAGATCATTATTGCTGGCTGCGCCGTCGGTGCCGCAGGCAACATTAACGCCGCGCGCCAACAGTTCGGCGACCGGACAAAAGCCGCTAGCGAGTTTGAGATTGGATTCCGGACAGTGCACGACCGAGGTACCGCTGGTCGCCAGCAGGTCGAGCTCGTTGTTATCGAGACAGGTCATGTGCACAGCCAGCAAACGGGGTGTGACCAGCCCCAGTTGTTGCAGGCGACGCAAGGGGCGCAAGCCGCTCACCGCAATCGCGCGTTCGACTTCGTCCTTGGTTTCTTGCACGTGCATATGCACCGGCACGTCGAGTTCCTCGGCGAGCACAGCGATGCGCTTGAGCGCGGCGTCGTCGACCGTATAGGGCGCATGGGGTGCAAATGCGCTGGTGATGAGCGGGTGATCACGAAACTTGTCATGGACCGCCTGACCCTTGCGGAAATATTCGTCAACATCTACGGCCCAGGCACTGGGAAAACCGATAACGATCATGCCGATGGTGGCGCGCATCCCGGCTTCGATTGCTGCTGCTGCGGCCTCGTCACCAAAAAAATACATATCGTTAAAGCAGGTCGTGCCACCGAGTAACATCTCGGCAGCCGCCAGGCGCGTGCCGTCACGAACAAATTCGCGATTGACGGCACGGGCTTCGGCCGGCCAGATGTGATTTTCCAGCCAATCCATCAGTGGGCGATCGTCGGCCATGCCACGAAACAGACTCATGGCCGCATGGGTATGGGCGTTGACGAAGCCGGGGATCAGGGCATGTTCAGGACAATGCAGCTCTTCGACGTGAGCGCCGGGGCTGTGCCACTGTGCACTTGGCACAATAGCGCTGATGAGCGAGTCCTCAATGACTACCGTGTGATGATCGAGCACGCTACCGGCTTGATCGACCGGTATGACCCAGCGCGCATGAATGGCCTGAACAGTGTGCGGCATGAAGAACTTAAGCAGGCGTCGATTTCAGTCTAAAGTACCACAGCAAAGATCAGGGAACACAGGCATGTTGCACAATCGTGAAGCTGTCCAGGCCATGCGCTGGAACGCCGACCATCTGGTGCTGCTCGATCAGCGCTGTCTGCCACACGAAGTGCGGTACATCGTTTGCGACGATGCAGATAGTGCGGCGGCGGCGATACGCAGCATGATCGTGCGCGGTGCACCCGCGATCGGCATTACGGCCGCCTATGCGGTCGCGTTGTCAGCGCGCGAACACTATGCGCGCACACCCCACGATTGGCGCACGGGCGTCACATCGGATCTCGCAATACTGCGCGCGAGCCGACCCACGGCGGTCAATCTCATGTGGGCGCTGGATGTGATGGACGCCGCCTGTGCAAAGCTGGAAGACCAACCATTTGCACCGCTGCTGGCGCTTGCACAGCGACTGCATGCGGAGGATCTCGCTGCCAATCGCACCATGGGTGATCTGGGCGCCGCCATGATCGCGCCCGGCTCGGGCGTGCTGACCCACTGCAATGCCGGAGCGCTGGCAACCGCCGGTCATGGCACTGCGTTAGGGGTGATCCGCAGCGCGTGGCGTGATGGCCGCATTGCGGCTGTTTATGCCGGTGAGACCCGACCGTGGTTGCAGGGTGCGCGGCTGACCGCCTGGGAACTGATGCAGGACGGCATAGACGTAACACTCATTGCCGACAGCGCAGCTGCATGGTTGATGGCACAGGGCCGTGTGCAATGGGTTATCGCAGGTGCTGATCGCATCGCCGCCAATGGCGACACGGCCAACAAGATAGGCACCTACGGTCTCGCCACGCTCGCCCGTGCCCATGGTGTGCGTTTTATGATTGCGGCGCCGCTTTCGACCGTCGATCTCGCCACCGCCAGTGGTGCTGACATCACCATCGAACATCGCGATGGCAACGAGTTGACCCAACTGGCAGGTATCGCGGTGGCGGCGCCCGGTGTGCAGACCCTGAACCCCGTGTTCGACGTCACGCCTGCCCATTTGATCGACGCCCTGGTGACGGAGCGCGGTGTGATCGAACGACCCCACGCAGCGGCGATTGCGGCCCTCTTCAAGCCCTAGAGAAACGCCCTACCAGGGGTGCCTTGATCAAATTCAACGTGTTATACTGCGCGCTTCCCGTCGCCGGGAAATTCTTATAAAAATTCAATAAGTTATTTTACTTCCCATGGCTGATTTCGCGCGCCTGCTGGTGCCTGTCAACATCGAGGACGAAATGCGCCAGTCCTACATGGATTACGCCATGAGCGTAATCGTGGGACGCGCCCTGCCGGATGCCCGCGACGGGCTGAAACCGGTGCATCGTCGCGTACTGTTCGCGATGCAGGAAACCAGCAATGTCTGGAACCGCCCCTATGTGAAGTGCGCACGCGTGGTCGGCGAAGTGATGGGTAAATACCATCCCCATGGCGATAACGCGATTTACGACACACTGGTGCGCATGGCGCAGGATTTCTCCCTGCGCTACACCCTTATCGACGGTCAGGGTAACTTTGGCTCGGTTGATGGCGACGCCGCGGCGGCCATGCGCTATACCGAGTGCCGCCTCGACCGCATCGCCAGCGAACTGCTGGCCGACATCGACCGCGACACCGTTGATTTTGTACCCAACTACGACGGCAAAGAACGCGAGCCGACGGTGTTGCCGTCGCGCATCCCGAATCTGTTGGTTAACGGTTCCAGCGGTATCGCGGTTGGCATGGCAACCAATATCGCCCCGCACAACTTGCGCGAAGTCATCGACGCCTGTGTGGCGCTGATTGACGACCCCGGTCTCGATATCGACGCTTTGATGCGCTATATCCCCGGCCCCGATTTTCCAACTGCCGGCATCATCAACGGCGCCGCTGGCATCCGCGAGGCCTACCGCACCGGCCGCGGCCGCATTTACGTGCGTGCGCGCACCGATATCGAAGATGCTGATACCGATCTGCCCCGTATCGTCATCAGCGAACTGCCCTACCAGGTCAACAAAGCGCGCCTGATCGAAAAGATCGCTGAGCTGGTCAAGGACAAGAAGATCGAGGGCATACGCCCGGATGGTCTGCGTGACGAGTCCGATAAGGACGGTATGCGCATCGTCATCGAGCTGAAGCGTGGCGAGAGCGCCGAGGTGCTGCTCAACAACCTCTACCGCCACACCCAGATGCAATCGGTGTTTGGCATCAATACCGTGGCCCTGGTCGATGGCCAGCCGCGCACTCTCAATCTCTTCGAATTGCTCGATTGTTTCCTGCGTCATCGCCGCGAAGTGGTGACTCGGCGCACCCTGTTTGAAGTGCGCAAGGCGCGTGATCGTGCCCATATTCTGGAAGGCCTGGCGGTGGCGCTGGCCAACATTGATCCGATCATCGCGCTCATCAAGGCGTCGCCGAACCCGAATGAAGCTCGTGAAGCGTTGATGGCGCAGGCTTGGGCACCGGGCTTGGTCATGACCATGCTGGAGCGCGCAGGCTCCGACGTCTCGCGGCCACAGGATCTGGCGGCTCAGTTCGGCATGAAGGAAGACGGCTATCACCTGTCGGAACGACAGGCGAAAGAAATCCTCGACATGCGCCTGCAGCGTCTCACCGCGTTGGAGCAGGACAAAATTCTTGACGAGTACCGCGAAGTGCTGGCGCGCATCGACGATCTGCTCGACATCCTGCAGCGGCCCGAGCGTCTGATGCAGGTGATCCGCGACGAGCTGCTGGAAATCCGCGAAAACTACGGCGACGCGCGTCGCACCCAGATCGTTGATACCCACGAAAACCTCTCGATGGAAGATCTGATCTCCCAGGAAGACGTGGTCGTGACCTTGTCCCATACCGGCTACGCCAAGTCGCAGCCAATAGAGGTCTATCGTTCGCAACGTCGTGGTGGCAAAGGCAAGACCGCGACGACCACCAAGGACGAGGATTTTGTCGACAAGCTGTTTGTGGCCAATACCCACGACACCATGTTGTGCTTCTCCAGCCAAGGCAAGTTGTACTGGCTGAAGGTTTACGAAGTACCGCAGGCGGGCCGTACTGCCCGCGGTCGGCCGCTGGTCAATCTCTTGCCCCTGGTCGAAAACGAACGCATCACAGCGGTGTTGCCGATTAAGGAATTTGACCCTGAACTCTACGTCGTGATGGCGACCGCCAGCGGCGTCATCAAAAAAACCTCGCTCGCGAGTTTTTCGCGGCCGCGTTCTGCCGGCATCATTGCGGTTGACCTCGATGACAACGATCGTCTGGTCGGCGTGGCCCTGACCCAGGGTGCTGCAGACCTGATGTTGGTCAGTTCTGGCGGTAAGGCAGTGCGTTTCTCAGAACAGCATGTGCGACCGATGGGGCGTCTGGCGCGCGGTGTGCGTGGTATCCGACTCGGGCCAGATCAGGAAGTCATCTCGTTGATCATCATGGAGGGTGAGGGCACGGTATTACTGGCCACTGCCAAGGGTTATGGCAAGCGTACCCGTTACGACGAATTCCCGGTCAAAGGCCGAGGCGGCCAGGGCGTCATCGCCATCCAGGCCAATGATCGTAACGGCAATGTGATCGGTGCCGTATCGGTCGCCGATGATGATGAAATCATGCTGATCAGCGATAAGGGCACCTTGGTGCGTACACCAGTCGCCGGTGTGTCGGTCATCGGTCGCAACACCCAGGGTGTGCGCCTGATCGCCCTGGGGGACGGCGAGTCGCTGGTCGGGGTTGAGCCGATTGCTGATCTGGTGGGCATAGCCGCCGACACAACAGGTCTCGACGACGGCGAAGTCTCCGACGGTGGGGACGTCGAGGATGGTCCGCAATCTGACGGCGCCGACGACGCCGTTACCGAATAGCGCGGCTGGCCGCAGCCGCCGTGCACAAGTTGATGAGAGCTGTGCTGCGTTGGCGAAGCTGCCAAAACAGCGGGCGTTCAAACTGATCTAAGCCCGCATGTCGACCGACCAGCGAATTGACGAGTTGCGCGTCATGATCGACGCAGTCGATGACGAGCTTTTGCTGTTACTGAACCGTCGCGCTGCCTTGACCACGGAAGTTGGTGAAGTCAAACGCGCCAGCGGTGTGAGCACCGAGTTTTATCGGCCCGAACGCGAGGCGCGCATCCTGCGTCGGCTGCTGGAGTCCAATGCGGGCCCCTTGCCGGACGAAGATCTGACGCGTGTGATGCGCGAAATCATATCCACCTGCCTGTCCTTGGAACACGCACTGCGGATTGCCTACCTGGGACCGGAAGGGACCTACACCCACGCTGCGGTCATGAAACATTTTGGTGGGGCGGTTGAACCGGTTGCGAGCAGCAGCATCAACGAAGTGTTCCGTGAGGTCGAAGCGCGCGGGTGCGACTACGGCGTGGTGCCGATCGAAAATTCCGTGGGCGGATCGATCCACCAGACCTTGGACTGTTTGAGCGAATCTTCCCTGCAAATTTGCGCAGAGATCGTGCTCGCCGTGCATCACCAGTTATTGAGCAAGGTTGGCACGCTTGCCGAGGTTCAGCGCGTTTATGCCCACGAGCAAGCATTGGCGCAATGCCGCGGTTGGCTGGATCGCCACCTGCCGACTGCCGAGCGCATTGCCTTTGGCAGCAATGCGGCCGCTGCATTGCGCGCCGGCCAAGAGGTCGGCAGTGCTGCCATCGCCAGCGTTGATGCCGGACAGCGATATGGGCTGGTCGCGCTGGCCTGCAACATTGAAGATTTTCCCCATAACACAACACGCTTTGCCGTACTGGGGCGCACCATTCCCCGCGCCAGCGGCGACGATGCGACCAGCGCGATGTTTGGACTGCCGAACAAACCAGGGGCTTTGCACGGGATACTGAGCGTGCTGGCCGAGCGTGGCATAAGCATGTCGCGCATCGAGTCGCGACCGGCGCGAAATGGTGCATGGGACTACGTATTTTTTGTCGATCTGCTGGGTCACTGCGAAGACCCGGCGGTGGCGGCAGCCCTCACTGAGATCGAGAATCGCGCAAGCCTGTTCAAACTGCTCGGCAGTTATCCGCGCGCGATCCTCTGATCGCCCTTTCGACTGCAGGCGTTTACAGCATGATAGCCAAGCTGGTGGTGATAGGTGTCGGCCTGATCGGCGGTTCTCTGGCCTGCGCTTTGCGCAAGGCCGGGGTGGTCGGCGAAGTGGTGGGCGTGGGGCGAGGACTGGCCAATCTTGAACTGGCTGTTGAGCTGGGTGTGATAGACCGTTACAGCCAGGACGCAGCCAGCGAGGTGGTCACCGCCGATGTCGTGGTGATTGGCGCCACCTTGGGCGCCACCGAGAAGATTCTGGAAACCATCGCCCCAGCCCTGGGTGCGCATACGATTATCACGGATGTGGGTAGTACCAAGGCCAGTGTGGTTGCCGCTGCACGCGCAGCCTTGGGTGACAAATTTTCGCGCTTTGTACCTGGCCATCCTATCGCCGGCACGGAGCACAGTGGTGCACAAGCCGCCTTTGCTGATCTCTACCGTGGACACCGGGTGATTTTGACACCGGTGGAGGAGACCGATCCGCAGGCACTGGCGGGTGTGCATGACATGTGGCGGGCCGCCGGTGCGCGGGTGACACACATGTCAGTTGCGGATCATGATCGGGTCCTGGCCGCAACTTCCCATTTACCGCATATGCTGGCATTTACCCTGGTTGACATGCTGGCGGCGGCCGATGATGCCGATGACATCTTTGCTTTTGCCGCCGGTGGCTTCCGCGACTTCACCCGCATTGCCTCGAGCAATCCGGAGATGTGGCGTGACATCGCTTTGGCCAATCGTGATGCCTTGCTCGAGATCTGCACCGCCTACGGCCAGCGACTGGAAACCTTGACCCAAGCGCTGCGCGCGCGCGACGGTCGCGCCCTCGAACTTTCTTTTGCCCGTGCCAAAGAGGCACGTGATCGTTGTCTGGTACCGGAAGCCAATGCACGCCGTTAACGACCTCACCATTGCGCCTGGTGGCGCGCTGACCGGCAGCATCGTCGTGCCCGGCGATAAATCGGTCTCCCATCGCGCCGTCATGTTTGGCGCGCTGGCCGATGGCGACTGCCAGATCGCAGACTGCCTGCTGGGCGAAGACGTGCTCGCGACCATCGATGCTTTCCGCGCGCTCGGTGTTGTCATCGACAATCATGGCGACGGGCGCTTGACCGTGCATGGTGTGGGTGTCGACGGCCTGCGCGCGCCACCAAGCGCGCTGTATCTTGGTAATTCGGGTACCTCGATGCGCTTGTTGTGCGGCATTCTCGCCGGTGCTGGCCTGCCGGCGACTTTGACCGGCGACCCATCCTTGAGCCGGCGCCCGATGCGCCGCGTCGCAGAACCGCTGAATCAAATGGGCGCGCGTCTCAGCACCAGCGCGGGCGGCACACCGCCGTTGGTACTTGCCGGTGGTGGCCAGCTGCGGGGCATCAACTACGTGTTGCCAGTGGCAAGCGCACAGGTCAAATCAGCGGTCCTTCTGGCTGGACTCTATGCGGACGGCACGACCCAGGTGACCGAACCGGCGCCGACCCGCGACCATACGGAGCTCATGCTGAGCGCTTGTGGTGTGGCGCTGGAAAGCCGCGCCGGATCTGTCCGCCTGCGCGGCGGCCAGCGTCTCAAGCCCTTCACAATCGCCGTACCGGCAGATATTTCTTCAGCCGCGTTTTTTATCGTCGGCGCCGCCATTGCACCCGGCAGCTGCCTGACGATGCCGGCGGTCGGCATCAATCCAACCCGTACCGGCGTGCTCGACATCATGCAAGCCATGGGAGCACACATCGAACGCGGGGCAAGCCGCGCTTGTGGCAGCGAGCCGGTCGCCGATCTCACGGTGCGTGGTTCAGATCTGCACGGAATCGAGATCCCGCAGGCAGCGGTGCCACTTGCCATCGACGAGTTCCCGGCGATATTCATTGCTGCCGCCTGCGCCCGTGGTCGCACCGTGTTGCACGGTGCCGAGGAGTTGCGGCACAAAGAAAGTGACCGCATTGCCGTGATGGCGACCGGACTCACCACTCTGGGCATCGAGGTCGAGGTTTATCCCGATGGCATCGCCATCGAGGGTGGCCAGCTGCGCGGGGGCGAAATCGACGCGCAGGGCGACCACCGCATCGCCATGGCTTTTGCCATGGCCGCGCTGCGCGCCGATGGGCCGGTCATCATCCGCAATGCCGCCAATATCGCGACCTCGTTTCCCAGCTTTATCGGCACCGCCGTGGCAGCTGGTCTGCGTATCAGCACCCCATGACAGCACCGTCAGCAGCAGTCCTGACCATCGACGGACCTAGTGGTACCGGCAAGGGCACCTTAGCGCGCCACGTCAAAGCCTGGCTGGGCTGGCATTTGCTTGATTCTGGTGCGCTTTATCGTGTGTGCGCGTTTTATGCTGAAAGTTGCAGCGTGGCGCTCGATGACGAGCCACGAGTGGCCGCCCTGGCCACCGACCTGCCGGTGGAATTCGTCGAGAGCGCCGTGGACACGCGGGTGCTGCTGGCAGGTCGCGACGTGAGCGATGTCATCCGCAGCGAAGCAGCCGGCACCAGCGCCTCGCGAGTAGCGGTGTTGCCTGCGGTCCGTGCGGCCCTCCTCGAACGTCAGCGGGCTTTCCAGCAGCCGCCGGGCCTGGTCGCTGACGGACGCGACATGGGCACGGTTGTCTTCCCCCGTGCCGAACTCAAAATCTACCTCACGGCGAGCGTCGAGGAGCGTGCGCGTAGACGCTATAAGCAGTTGAATGAAAAAGGAATGGGTGTTAGTCTCCCGCAGCTTTTAGGGGACATCGCCGAGCGGGATCGTCGCGACGAACAGCGTTCCATCTCCCCTCTTAAGCCAGCAACCGATGCCATCATTCTCGATACGACCGATAGCGATATCGCCGCCGTAGTCGAGCGTGTGAAGCGTTTATTGCAACAAACTGGCCTGGCCTGAGGCGCTTCGTCTTGAGAGACAGGCCCGGTCCTGGGTCGTCCGATAAACTCAATAGCTAGGAGACGGAATCGTCTGTAGTACGCCCCGCCGATACGGCCGCGGCGCAACAGGCTTTCGTTTATAAAAAGATATGGCGGAAAGTTTCGCAGAATTATTCGAACAAAGTCAGGTTGCCCAGAAGATGCGCCCCGGGACCATCGTCAAGGGCATCGTCGTCGAAATCCGTTCGGATTTTGTCGTCGTCAATGCCGGCCTGAAATCCGAGGGTGTCATTCCGCTCGAGCAGTTTCGTAACAATGCCGGTGATGTTGACGTAAAAGTTGGTGACGAGATCGACGTTGCCCTCGACGCTGTCGAAGACGGCTACGGCGAAACCCGCTTATCGCGTGACAAAGCTAAGCGCGCCAAAGCCTGGGAAGAACTCGAAAAAGCCTGCGAAACCAACGAAACCGTCATCGGTATCATCAGCGACAAGGTCAAGGGTGGTTTCACCGTTGATATCAGCACCATCCGTGCCTTCCTGCCGGGATCGCTGGTCGATGTGCGCCCGGTCCGCGATACCAGCTACCTCGAAGGCAAGCCGCTTGAATTCAAGGTCATCAAGGTTGACCGTCGCCGCAACAACGTCGTGGTTTCGCGCCGCGCGGTGGTTGAGAGCGAAAACTCAGCAGAGCGCGAAGCACTGCTCGAAGGCCTGAACGAAGGCTCGACCATCAAGGGCCTGGTCAAGAACCTCACCGATTACGGCGCATTCATCGACCTCGGTGGTATCGACGGCTTGTTGCACATCACTGACATGGCCTGGCGCCGCGTCAAGCATCCGTCCGAAGTTGTCAACATCGGCGACGAGATCGAAGTGAAAGTGTTGAAGTTCGACCGCGACCGCCAGCGTGTATCGCTAGGGTTGAAACAATTGGGTGATGATCCCTGGGTCGATATCGCACGTCGTTACCCGGAACACTCCCGACTGTTTGGCAAGGTTTCCAACATTGCTGACTACGGTTGCTTCGTTGAGATCGAAGAAGGTGTCGAAGGTCTGGTACACGTTTCGGAAATGGACTGGACCAACAAAAACGTTCACCCGTCCAAGGTTGTTCATCTCGGCGAAGAAGTCGAAGTCATGGTGCTCGATATCGACGAAGAGCGCCGCCGCATTTCACTGGGCATGAAGCAGTGCCGCTCAAATCCGTGGGAAGAATTTGCTGCCACCCACAACAAGGGTGAACGGGTGGTCGGCAAGATCAAGTCGATCACTGACTTCGGTATCTTCATCGGCCTTGATGGTGGCATCGATGGTCTTGTACATCTCTCTGACCTGTCCTGGGATCTGCCGGGTGAAGAGGTTGTTCGCAACTACAAGAAGGGTGATGAGCTGGAAACCGTGGTGTTGGCGGTCGACGCTGAACGCGAACGTATTTCTCTGGGCGTGAAGCAACTTGCCCAGGATCCGTTTTCGACCTACCTGGCGCAGTATGGCAAGGGTGTGCGCGTGCCGTGTAAGGTCATTACGGTTGACGCCAAGGGTGCGACGCTGGAGCTGGCAGAGGGTGTTGAAGGTTCGATTCGCGCTTCCGAGCTGTCGATCGATCCGGTCGATGATGCGCGCAAGGTGTTACGTGAAGGTGAGACTATTGAAGCGATGATCGTCGGTGTCGATCGCAAGCGTCGGGTCGTCAACCTTTCGGTCAAAGCCAAGGAGAGCGAGGAAGAACAGGCTGCTTTGCAGGAGTACAGTTCCGATAATGACGGTACTCGCACGACCCTTGGCGA